>NZ_JAHWLU010000202.1:0-4374 GCF_022134725.1 Buttiauxella sp. S19-1 | reverse complement strand
ACCAGATAAGTAGCCCTCTGGACTTCCTGGAGGCGCTGGAAAAAGAGTCTGCAAACGATGTGCGGATACTCCAGGGCGAGCTGACTGAGGGCAAACACTCCCGCGTGCACAAGACGATTTTCTCATGCCGGGCCGATCTGAAGTTACTCAATAACGAGATTGAATCGCTGTTGGTGAATACACTTGAGCCAGTACTGGCAATTAGCCGCAGCCTTGGGCATGCATATCCGTCAAAAATCATCGCTGATATTTGGAAACTGATGTTTTATAACGCCGCCCATGACAGCATCGGCGGTTGTAACAGCGACGATACTAATCAGGATATTTTCTTCCGCTATAAGCAGGCTCGCGATTTAGCCATCAATTTGCTGGAGCTGCATAGCCGATTAATTGCCATTCGTACCCAGCGCGAGCACGATTACACGTTCACTGTATTCAACCCGCTAACTAATACAGCCGCGCCACAGGTGACCTTCGAGGCATGGTTGCCGGGTATCCCATTCACCCTGCGCGATTCGGCGGGCAATGCATTGCCCTATGTGATTGAAGAACAGACCGATTTGACCAGTTACGTATTGAACCAGACCATTCGACTTAATCCTGGCAAGCCATACCATAAACCGGAGAAGGTTTATCGCACTAAAGTGACGGTGAACAGCAGTGACTTACCTGCTCTCGGTTATACCCGCTGGCATCTTGATTTTGATGCTGATGGGGCAAGTAAGCGGGTCACGGATAATATGCTGGTCATCGAGAACGCATTTTATCGCATGGAAGTGGAAGAGAACGGGTTGCTCACCATCAACCATAAAACCACCGGTAAACGCTATGAGCGCCAGATGCTGTTGGTGGAAAATGGCGATGATGGAGATTCCTACAACTATTCGCCGCCGCGTGGTGACTTGATTGTTACCTCCGAAGGTTGCCTGGTTTCAGCTCGCCGGGAGAATAATGGCCTGAATCAGTCGTTGTTACTTGATTATGTACTTAAAGTTCCTGGCAACCTCGAAGAGCGGGCGCAGGGCATCGCCACCTCTACAATGAAAGTCGCGGTGCATGTGACTCTGCAGTATGACGACATAATCCGCTTTACAGTTGACGTGGATAACCAGGTGCTCAGTCATCGTTTATGCGTCCATTTCGCGACGGACATACTGGCAAATGTCTCTTATGCGGATCAGTTGTTTGGTGTGGTTGCGCGCCCGGTGCAACTGAGTAACGCCTTGAAAGTGTGGGAAGCGGAAAACTGGCATGAAAAACCGATTTCCATTGAGCCAATGCAAAGCTACGTGAACCTGCATGATGAAAACCATGGTTTCTCGTTGCATACCAATGGCGTGCGTGAATATGAAATCGTCGGCGACAATTTCGATACCATTTCCGTTACTCTGTTCCGTTCGTTCGGTTACATGGGCAAGGAAAACCTGCTCTACCGTCCGGGGCGTGCGTCGGGCGAGTCGGTCGTAGCAACGCCTGATGCGCAACTTTCTGGGCCGTTGTCCTTCGCATTTAGCTGGCGTATCTATAGCGGCTCGTTTGACGAGGCACAGCATGCGCGGCTATCGAAATCGTTGCTGACATCGTTTCCGGTCTATCAGGACAGCGACTTCCTCAATGGCCGTCTGCGTTTTTGCCTGAGCGATGAACAACGCACATATCCGCAGGAATACAGTCTGCTGGCCCTGCCTGATGGCCCGGAAGATGCACTGGTCAGCGTGGTGAAATGCGCAGAAGAGGGCGAGGGGTTAATTTGCCGCTTCTATAACCCAAATCTGAATGCCACAGCCACCATTCCGGCGCTGAATAATGCTCGTTACGTCTTGCTGGACGAGAAAACCCCGTCACAGGAAAGGGCGGCGCTAAACCCTAATGATGTGCAGACGTTGTACATAGAAATAGTGTGAAGAGAGAAATGAGACTGTTTACCAATAAGCGGATCAGAGATATTTTCACCCAGATTGCTCAAGGGAATGTGACGCAAACCTCTTTGGCCAAAGAGATGAATGTGTCCACGCGAACCATCCGCAGTGACCTGAAAGATCTAAATGATATCGTTGGCGGGTTTGGTAACAGTCTCATTCACCATCGTAAGAAAGGTTTTTCCATTCAGGTTAACAATCCGGCGGGTCATAAAACGCTGCTTGAACAGTCACAAAGGCCCTGGAAAGAGACTCGTTCGACAGCAGAACGCCGCCGGGCTTTACTGTCGACGCTATTGCGCCAGGATGCGGAAATCTCGCTTGAGGAGTTGGAGTCGACGTGGTTTATCAGTATCTACAGCTTGAGAAACGACATTGCTTTGCTTAAGCGTCATTTTGCCCTCTATGACCTGAGTATCGTTTCTGGAGGGGTCGATAAATTTAAACTCTCTGGCAGCGAAATAGCGTTTCGTCGCTGCATTTACGATAACCTGCTGCGCTCAAAAGAAGCGGAAGAAGATTACCAGGGGATCTTTGATTCGTTGGCGAAGATTTCCAACATCAAGCTGGCGCTGAGTGACTACTTTGTTAGCCATGGATTAGTGGTAAGCGATGTCAATTTGCGGTTTTTTACCCTGATTTGTGGGATTACCTGTGAACGCATTCTCCGGGGAAGTTGGCTGTTGGATTATGAGTTTGACGCTTGCGAACCGCACTTAAAAATAGTCGCGCGCGATATTCTTCCCCTGCTGCTGGCGGATGCGGTACCTAACATTGCGCAAAGCGAAATCGATTATATGGCGATGAACCTCGCCGCGTTTTGTTCAATGACGAGTGAAAATGCGCTTGAGCATGAGCAGCACGACGCCGAGCGTGCGGTGATGAACCATTTTTTGAGTTATGTCAGTTCGTCCTGGTTCTGCGACGTCAGTTATGATGAGCTGTCACGCAAGAATCTGCTTAGTCACATTCAGGCCATGCGTATACGCGTTAATAATAACATCACTATTATCAACCCGTTGATTGAGCAAATTAAGCGTCACTATCCGTTGATGTACGAAATGACGCTGGCTGCTTTTAGTGAGCTGGAACACTTCTTTTCTAACAAAATTAGCGATGATGAGATTGGCTATCTCGTCATGCATATCGGGGCCATTCTTGAAGAGATTCATCTGAAAGACGAAGGTCACACTATCAGTGCATTAGTCGTCAATGATCAAGGTGAAGCCTCAACCCGGATCGTCTGCCAGAAAATAATCAGGATGTACCCCAACATTGCTATGACAAAGTGTGTTTCGGTTGAGCAGTACAAAGCGATGACCCGTGTGGAAGAGAGCATTGTTATAAGCTTTGTAGTCATTGAAGAGAAGAACAAACGTGTTATCAATTTGCCTCCGTTGCCAGAAAGATGGCAGTTAGAAAACATGAAGTACTTTTTAACCGCTGAAAACACGCCACCTGCGGCGATGGTGAATTATTTTTCTGCGGATCACTTTTTTGTATTTGAAAGCCACGTCCATACCAAGGAGTCGCTGATTAACTTTCTCTCCTCACAATTAGAATTAAAAGGAAGAGTTGATGAGCATTATTTAGACTCAGTAATTGAACGAGAAGTGCGAGCGTCAACATTGCTGGATGATAAAATCGCCATTCCACATCCATTAGGTCTGGTAGCATTAAGTACTATGGTGACGGTGGCTATATTTCCTGATGGCATTGAATGGGATGTGGGGAAAAAAGTTAAACTGGTCTATATGCTAGCCATTAGTGAGGATGCTTTTGTCGATAGCATGATTATTTATGATTATCTGACAAATATTCTTGATAACGACGTTATTGATAATTTAAGTCAGTGTGAAAATTATTCTGAGTTTATAGCATTGTCACAAAAATATTTTTTATAAAACATTCGGAATAAGAATGTTATACATAATCATTTTAGCCGCTTACAAAATCCCTCCCGGTATCCTTTCCTAACGTCTATACCCTAAATAATTCGAGTTGCAGTCAGGCGGTAAGGCCAGCACTCCCTGGCACCCTGTAGCGTAGTATGGGGTGGATTTTAACAAGTTTGAAACAAATTTCTTAATCCAGAAGATACTAATAACCTACTGTAATAAAAGCCATTTAAGTAACAAATCACTATTATTTACTGATTTCCCGCCGTTGTTTCCGGGTCTTTAATAAGACATTCCTTAGGCAAGATAAAGGATTTACACATGTTATTAGCTATGCGATTAATTTAAATTATTAACATCGAGAAGATGGTGTTTTAAATGTTAATTCATCGTTTTCGAGAAGATGAAAATATCTCCGCATGGATTGGGGAGTTGGGGGCTATTTGGCTCAGTAAATCAACTGGAATAATGAATGAAGGATACATTATTCAAACAGGATATTTTAATAATTAAAGGAATCTCCATGAAATTTAGTAAAATTGCTTGCTCTTTGGTTG
>NZ_JAHWLU010000201.1:0-4405 GCF_022134725.1 Buttiauxella sp. S19-1 | reverse complement strand
AAATAATCCTACTAAGTGATGTTTTTCAGAGTAATATTTTCCATGATAAAGTTCCCATGTATATATTGCCAACATCAACAAGAATAAATGCAATTATAGGTATTTCAAATAACAAATCTACAAGAGGGAAATTTAGTCACATTTCCCTATCATCAAGTGAGAGAAATCTTTTAAGAAATTTCTGGAAATATGGAACGGCTGTTTCTATTTCCAGTGTGACGGGGGTGAGCCAAAAAACGGTGAGCTCGCAAAAACTCAATTCATTAAGAAAAATGGGACTAAAGAATAAACATGAGCTCATGAAAGTTATACTGCAGACTCAAAATATACATAACGTTTTATAATTTCAGATTAAAGTTGTTTTGTTACATTATTATGTCTACTAAAATGATAAGTTCTACCATTATAAAGTGGAACTTATCAGTTACGAAAATTATTATTCGTCATATTGTGTCAAGCACTGCCTTGTCCAGAGATACTAATAGTCCTTTGCTGATGGTTACACCTCCGTAACTTTTCAACTCAGCGAGCAATTTCATCACTGCACTCCGAGACAAGTTTGTCCTGCTTTGAATGTAATCCACTGCCACTATCCTTGAACGCACAATATCGTCTTCAGTTTCCAGTGCCATTAGGCAGGCGATGATAAGTTCACGCGTGCTTGTTGCGGTCAGACGATTGTGATAATGGAGAGCCTGAGACGTCATTTTCATACTAAATAGTGCGATCGATTTCCAGATTTTATGCTCATCAGCCAGTTTTATGACTTCTGAATGTTCTATTATCTCACATTGGATGTTACCGCAGGGCCGGATATAAAGGTCAGGGTTAAGATTACTCAGATTTAGCCCGAAAATCATAGGTGCGGAGTAATATCCGTAGACAAGATTGTCCCGCTGACGGCACAATGCAACAACCCCCTTATGCAATAGTACACATTTTTCAGCAAGAAAAATGATAGTGCTCCTTGGATGGGAGTGTATTTTTGTGTTGACTGATAAAACAGCCATAATTTGGCTGATATTTTCTTTGGGTGTATTATCCATATATCCATACCGTAAAATAATGCCTCAGGATAAGCATAGCAGTGTGAGGCAAATTGGTCATCCTACGAAACAACGAAACAACGGTCGCCGGATGGCGACCGTTGTTTTATTTAACGATACAGCGTATTACCAGGTCCAGGTCACACCGGCATTGAGTTGCCATGGGTCTTCATTGTCGTTCCCTTTGGCATAATTGGCACCGGCATAGGCGCCAAGGTTTTTCGTGAATTTCACGTCAGCCCCCAGACCCACAATGCCTTTTGCCCCGTCAGTGCTGTCATTCACATTAACACCGTTAATGTCCATGCTGTTTCCATTTTCTGTTTCATCAGCCACAGCCAGATGCAGATAAGGTTTCACTTCCGCATTATGGATTGTCAGGCTGGTACCGATATTGGCTCCGCCTTCCACCAGCACGGAAGAATAATTATCATCCTTCGCGCGCATCCCGTTATCCAGCGTGTAGTCCACGCCATTGTAGCGAATGTAAGATACTCTGGCGTATGGCTCGGCCCAGAACGCCGGTGTTGCCTGCCAGTGATAACCCGCTTTAAGGGAACCACCGTAGCCACTGTTGCTGTAGTGTCCTTGTGAACGCCCGCCGTCAGTAGAGACCACATCCATATCATTCTTCAGGTGCTCACCTTTAATGGTGGCATCAAAGAACAGGCCGTTATTCAGTCGGTAAGAGGTATACAGGGACAAGCCGTAGCTGTCGATATCCGTGCCGGCACTGCCCATGTCATGCATATTGACGTCACCGTTGCCCCGCATGGCTGCAAACCCAATCAGCACGTTGCCATTGCGCACATCAAAGCGGTTGTCAGCGCCGACCATAAATCCATTGTTGGTCTGGTCATAGCTGGTGCTGGCTTCATTCATTTGCTGGCGGTGGTATCCACCGTAGTAACTTCCCCACGCGCCGCGATTTCCCGGATGACTGCTACTGCCCGTGCGGCGTTCGTTATCCATGCGCAGATTCAGCGCCTCTTCTTCATCACGCCACAGATTAACTGCAGCCGCACGGGTATTCACCACGGACTGTGCGGCGGTAGACAACGTGTGATTATCCGGTGTTGGGGCAGGAGGTGGTGTCGGGTCGTCACCGCCACCGTTATCACCGCCACCGTTATCACCGCCACCGTTATCACCGCCACCGTTATCACCGCCACCGTTATCATCATCCGGATTAGTCAGCACAACGGAGGTGCTGCCGTCAGCATTGGCGACAGTTTCAGATGTGTAGCGGTACACCCCGACATCACTTTCCATTTCGTTGAAAGTGGCACCGGAGGCATCGGTCACATGCACAATGGTATTGCCGGTCATGTCACCGGCCGCACCGGAAGTGCCTGACGTCACCCCGGCATTGAATGTCCCGGTTGCTGTACCGGCATTGAGAATATACGCCTGACCAGTGGCGGCGTTGTAGGTTGAATAAATATTGACTGGTTCAGCGGTGGTTGCTGCCAGTGCGGAGACAGTGTCGGATGCCGCGCCGCCTTCCAGCGTGGTGGTGGTAATGTTACCGCCATCCATAATCAGCGTGCTGCTACCGCTCATGTTAATATCAGACACAGTGGAGTCCGAGGTGTTGGTCCACGCAGAGGCATCTGCCAGATTGATATTGACGGCGGTGGAGCCATTGCCCGCTGCTGCCCCTTTCCAGGAGGAAGAGGACAGGTCAACATTCACATCCCCGCCGGTGGCGCTGTTAGTGACATCCCCGAACCAGTCGGTTCCGTTTGACAGAGCCAGCGTCATACCGCCGGCACCGTCCGCGGTGGTGGCATTACCGGTCCATGCAGACCCATTCATATTAATGGTCTGGGCGGTAGCGGAAGAGGTATTGATTGCTCCATAAACCTGCGAGCCGGTGAAACCGACTGTGGCAGCATCGGTGCTGGCGATATCTAACGCATTTGTGGTGCCATTGAGGATACTGTCGGAGACATTCAAAGCTGCAGATGTGCTCCCTCCCTCGAGCATGATCGCCGTATCACCAGTGACGGTAGCACCATTGGTGATATTCACAGTGTTACTGTCACCGGACAAATCAATAGCATTACCAATACCTGTGACGGCTGCGCCTGCATCCACATTGATCTGAGTAGAGCCATCAGAATCAATCCCAGTAATGCCGGAAACAACGGTTCCGTTACCGAGGATATTCAGGATGCTAGCAGAATTTTCTTCCAGCAAAATCCCAGTATCACCACTTACTGTAGCACCATTCTGAACATACACACTGGCGTTGCTATCATTCATGAGAGCAATTCCATAATCCTGAGTTCCTTTAATCGATGCTGCGTCAACTACCAGCGAGTTATTAGTCCCTCCCCCCAGAAAGACCCCGAAAGCACCAGTGACATCTGAGCCGTTTGTAATTTGTACTGCATTGTTAGTACCATCAATGAACACAGCCGCTCCCGAATCACTCTGCATCGTCGCATTATTCTGGATCTTGACAGTATTAGCATCAGAAGAGGTCATCCTTAAAGCGCTAGCGTCTATGGATGAAACGGTAGAGTCATCAATCACTACACTACTATTGGCGAGACTATTTGCTGAGATTCCGTCAAACATAGACTTAGAGGTTATTGAGGAATTATTCTGAACCGATATATTAACAATTTCATCATTATTGTAAGATTGAGCATAAATGCCATAACCGGATGAATCTATAGTGCTAGAATCGACTGTAATTTGCCCATCCCCACGTAGTACAATAGCATATAGAGTACTGTTTGAGATATAAGATCCATTTTTTACGGTAATATTATTATTTTTCCCCTCCAGTTGGATAGTACCATTTATAATTGCCCCATTCTGAATATTAATGGTGCTATCATTTTCGTCAGTGGAAATAGCATTAGTAGGAACATTAGAAGATACGGTTGAGTTGTCAATCGTTAAGTCTGAATCCTCGCCCGTAAAAACGATGGCAGGATTATTATTGGTATTGGTAACAGAAGAACCATCCGTTACATTCACTGTTTCCTGACCGTTAACGGTAATACCATTGATGATGGTAGAACCAGAATAATCGGTCGCTTGAGCAACGCTGACAGATAATGTACCGACAATGGCAAGGGTTATTAAATTTATTTTAAAGCTGGTCATGGAAGTAAATCTCTCTGAAGTAATGTAATTTATCGTTGGAATAGATATTATCGGAATTGATATTTTTTTTTCGGTGAATAATTACCATGTTTGAGTGTAAAAAAACACCTGCTTCATGGTGATTTCAAGCCTGAATTATTTGATCTGTTGTATTAACTTGATTTATAACGTTTATCTCTCCTTTCTGGATAAAGAAGAGATAGTTTTATCATACCTGCTTCTACCCTCATGTGTAC
>NZ_JAHWLU010000200.1:0-4418 GCF_022134725.1 Buttiauxella sp. S19-1 | reverse complement strand
TGAACGAACACAACATCACCTGGAAATACGATGTTAACGGGCGTCTGGTGGAAAAACTGGTGGATAAAGGCGGCTATCGCCCTCTCCAGTGGCGCTACCGCTGGGATGCCCGAAGCCAGCTCACCGCGCTGGAAACCCCGGACGGCGAACGCTGGGAATACCGCTATGACCCGTCTGGCAGGCGCATCAGCAAACGCTGCACCAACCGCCAGAAAACCGGTTATGACTTCCACTGGAATGGCGACCAGCTGACCGAAGAAATCCCGGTGTATGCCGGTGGCACTCCGGCGTATGACGACAGTATCCGCTGGATATACGAGCCAGGCAGCTTCACACCACTGGCGCGTTATGAGAAAGGACTGCTGCACTATGCGGTAACCGATACGGTCGGTCGTATTCAGGAATTACTGACCGAAGACGGCACCATCGTCTGGCGCGGTAAGCAACAGCTCTGGGGTCGTGAAGCAAGTGCTAACGATGACAACCTGAGTTGCAGACTGCGCTTTCCGGGGCAGTACGAAGACACAGAATCCGGCTTGCACTACAACCGCTTCCGTTACTATGATAGTGAAACGGGACAGTACATTTCGGCAGACCCTATCGGCTTGGCGGGTGGGCTGAATCCTTACGGGTATGTGGCGAATCCGTTGAGGTGGGTTGACCCGCTGGGGTTGGCTTGTTGTCCGCCTAAAGACGCAAGGAATAAAGTAAGGAAAGGACAGGGACCAAAAGAAATCACAAGAATCGATGCTCCGGAGGAAAGCGTTCCTGGTTCACAATGGCATGCACATGGTGCTAATGGAGGAGCAATTAATCAAAATGGCTCTATTCATGACGCAGATCCTAATTTTACACGTAAGACATTGAAATGGCTTGAAGAACATGGTTGGGATTTATAATGGAAAACATACAGGATAAGTTTAAAGCCCTAATAAAAAAAGAGAAGTTAAATGATTTCTCTATTTACTTTAAAGAATATGAATCGTATGAAGAAATTCCACTTTTTTCTCGTTATAAAAACATATCTTTCCTCAGTGGCTTTTCTTTTAATGAAAAAAATAAATTATTAATCCGGCAAGGAGTTGAACTCATTGGCCATATCAGGGGGATTTCTTCTGATTATTTAAATGAAAGTGAATTGGAGGATTATCTTATATGTTTATCAATAACGGATTTGGATTTCCATGATTATAAAGAAGTGGGCTGTCTATCTCCACATATATGTATTTCCAGAAGAAAAAAGTGGCTTTTATCTTCTTTGGAACTCTCACAAAAAAACTCTATTGAGGAGAACCTGATTAAGGAGTATTTATATTCTTTAAACCTAAATAGCAATGATGTTTATGTTACAAAAAAAAGCGTCAATATTGATAGAATATATGTTTTTGATCGGCCAGCTGAATGAGTTAAAAAATCGGAAAAACTAATCATGTTTATCCGGTTACCGGCCGCAGACATGGCGCTACTGGTGGGACGGGTATGACCGTCTGAGTGAGCTGATGACGCCGTCGGGCGTGCGCTGGCGTTATACCTACGACCCGTTCGGTCGTCGCATCGGCAAACAGAAAGTGATACGGTCGGTCGTATTCAGGAATTACTGACCGAAGACGGCACCATCGTCTGGCGCGGCAAGCAACAGCTCTGGGGTCGGGAAGAAAGTGCTAACGATGACAACCTGAGTTGCAGACTGCGCTTTCCGGGGCAATACGAAGACACAGAATCCGGCTTGCACTACAACCGCTTCCGTTACTATGATAGTGAAACGGGACAGTACATTTCGGCAGACCCGATAGGACTACTGGGTGGGGTGAACCCTTACGGGTATGTGGCGAATCCGCTGAGTTGGGTTGACCCGCTGGGGCTGATTGCGATTTATGAAGATGCTCCTTATCACGGAAAAACCGATAATTCAGTTAAAAGCCGAGCACCAACAAATGGGCAAGGAGCTTTAGATAACTCCACCCAAGTTAAATCGACATCACCTCGACGAGTTGGAGTTGATAATGCAACTGGCGAATTCGTTGTTTTAGATAAAACACGAACATTACCTAATGGCGATGATATCTATCATGGACATGTAAGATCGTGGAATGATCTGCATGTTGACCAACAAAATGCGTTGAAAAATACTCGCAAAGTAAATAAGAAAGGAAAATGCTGTGGATAATTATTCAAAAGCAGAGCTTAATGAGCTATTGCATAAATCCACTGATGTAAAAGTTATAAGTGATGCGCTTTTATATGCAACATTTAATATTGATGATGTTGATTGGATTGAAGATTATTGTCTTTCGCTGCTTAACTGTGATAACGATGATATAAGCGGACTTGCAATAACATGTTTAGGTCATGTGGCTAGAATTCATTCAAAAATTAACAAAGAAAAAGTTATCCCAGTTCTTATGAGTAAAAAAAGTAACCATAACTTGATTGGAAGAATTGAAGATGCAATGGATGATATAAATATGTTCGCAACAGATTGATTCAATATCAATTTATTGCGATGACAAAAAGCAGGAAAGATCATCCCGACCTTTCCTGCTTTTTCATTTAACTCGCTATGCCCTGTAATGCAGATTTAATATTCAGATTAGCCAGATTAATTTCCCGCAGTTGCTGACGTAGCACTTCCTGCTCATGCTTCAGCGCGTCAACTTCTTCGCTGTCTTTAATAATCACAATGCAGCCGTCCGATATTTTAACGGTGAGATGTGCACCCGTCTCAAATCCCGTCTCTTTCAGCCATTTACCCTTTAAATGAATATTGGGAGTGCCGGTATCGCCCCGGTTCGGTACATAGCCGACAATAACGCCGACGTTTGAGGAAAGAGTTCAGTAGCTGTACGAGCCGGCGGCACTAACGCCTGTCGCGCGGCATGCGAAGGGAAAACTGCACTATGCCGTCACAGACACCGTCGGCCGCATTCAGGAATTACTGACTGAAGACGGCACCATCGTCTGGCGCGGCAAGCAACAGCTCTGGGGTCGTGAAGAAAGTGCTAACGATGACAACCTGAGTTGCAGACTGCGCTTTCCGGGGCAATACGAAGACACAGAATCCGGGTTGCACTACAACCGCTTCCGTTACTATGATAGTGAGGCGGGGCAGTACATTTCGGCAGACCCGATAGGGCTGGCTGGGGGAATTAATCCTTACGGGTATGTGCATAATCCGCTGGGGTGGATAGACCCGCTGGGGCTGGCTTGTTGTCCTCCGACCGCTCAGCAATTACGCGATATGGAAGCGTTACGCAATGGTCAAGATGTGACTGTCAGAAGCGCAGAGGATGCGAGGAAATTATTAGATTATATGTCTGAATTAAGGCCGCATGTTGATAATTTCCCTGCTAATTCGGGTTATCTTTTCAAAGACACTGCGTTCGGTGATGTATGGAAACAACCAAAAGGTACATATCGCGGTGATTTATATAATACCAAAAACCCACTCTCAGATACTGTTCATGATTCTAATAATATATTGCACGATACAAATCCACATTATAACATTTCATTCCCTGATGGAACTAAAGCCGGAATAATCATCACACCTTAAATACTGGAGTTATTTTATGAAGGTTGTATTGGATTGTCGGGAAATAAAAGATATCCCATTAATTGAACGAGAGGTTTCAGTCGATGACTCTAAGCTGACTGTCGGTTTTTCATTGATTGGAGATTTGAATTTGTTTTTTGAGTATTATAAGAATTATCAATCAGATACTGAATCTATGAGTAGTGCTGAAAGATTTATAAAATTGAAAGGACAAACTACAAAGAGCGAACATTTTTATACAGATATTGATTTCTCCAAGCAACAGCATGTTTCAAAAGTTAATCTATTGAAATCTATAATATCTAATAAACTAGATTTGCCTGATGGTGGTGACGGATTCATATATAACGGTGATAAATCTTATGTTGAAATCCTATTAAACAGGATAAGTTAATGGAATTAAGCGTGACCGGAAGGATCCTCAGATCTTTCCGGTCCTTTGACTTAACCCGCCATCCCCCACAGCGCTGCTTTAATATTACGATTAGCCATTTTTATATCCCGCAGTTGCTGACGTAGGGCTTCCTGCTCATGCTTCAGCGCATCTACTTCATCGCTGTCTTTAATAATCACAATACAGCCATCAGCTATTTTCACTGTAAGATGTGCGCCCATCTCAAACCCCGCCTCTTTCAGCCATTTACCCTTTAAATGAATATTGGGTGTGCCGGTATCGCCCCGGTTCGGTACATAGCCGACAATATAACGGCGCTGCGCTTTGGAAATCCCTGATTCTGAAATACAATCGTGCTCAGCCATAATTAACTACCTTCTTAGTTGCCTGTGGTCAGCGGCGCTATTGAGTACCGGTTCGATGCACAACAGGATTATGTCACGAAGCGCACCTCTGCGGGTATTACCGAAC
>NZ_JAHWLU010000199.1:0-4495 GCF_022134725.1 Buttiauxella sp. S19-1 | reverse complement strand
AAAAAAGCGGCCCTGGGTGCAGTGATGCGTAAGCTGGTACATATGTGCTTCGGCGTACTGAAAACCCGATTACCATGGGATGAAAATTATGCAGCTACCGCTTGACGTTCAAGACGGTAGCTACGAAAGCGGTTTGTAACCTGTATCAGTAGTTGTAGGGTGGATAAGCGACTAGCGTCATCCACCATTTACACCGGTTCCGGCGGGGGCGCTGCGCTTGCCCGCCCTACGAAAACGGTTTGTGACCTGTATCAGTAGTTGTAGGGTGGATAAGCGACTAGCGTCATCCACCATTTGCACCGGTTCCGGCGGGAGCGCTGCACTTACCCGCCCTACGAAAGCGGTTTGTAACCTGTATCAGTAGTTGTAGGGTGGATAAGCGACTAGCGTCATCCACCATTTACACCGGTTCCGGCGGGGGCGCTGCGCTTACCCGCCCTACGAAAGCGGTTTGTAACCTGTATCAGTAGTTGTAGGGTGGATAAGCGAAGATCGTCATCCACCATTTGCGCCGGTTCCGGCGGGGGCGCTGCGCTTACCCGCCCTACGAAAGCGGTTTTTGTCCTCTGGCAGCCTCACACACCCTTACGCTATACTACCCGTTGAAATTGCTGGCCCAACCTCCACGGACTGGCAGTCAAAATGTACTAACCCTTAGATTTTCAACTTTCCTTCCGAGGCTCTGGCTCTAAAGCCGGATAAACTATGTTAAACAGTATTTTATTAATACTTCTTCTTATCTCCGTCAGTGCGTTCTTCTCTATTTCGGAAATCTCACTGGCTGCATCCCGCAAAATCAAACTCAAGCTGCTGGCTGATGAGGGCAACTTGAACGCACAACGCGTACTGAAAATGCAGGAAAGCCCTGGCATGTTCTTTACCGTGGTGCAGATTGGCCTGAACGCGGTAGCCATTCTCGGCGGTATCGTCGGTGACGCAGCGTTTTCCCCGGCTTTTAAAGTCCTTCTGGAGCGTTTTTTCTCGCCAGAAATGGCTGACCAATTGAGCTTTATTCTTTCCTTCACGCTGGTCACCAGCCTGTTCATTTTGTTTGCAGACCTCACTCCGAAACGCATCGGTATGATTTCGCCTGAATCTGTTGCTTTGCGAATCATCAACCCGATGCGCTTCTGTCTGTTTATCTTCCGTCCGCTGGTGTGGTTCTTCAACGGCCTGGCCAACGTCATTTTCCGCATTTTCAAACTGCCGATGGTGCGCAATGACGACATCACCTCCGATGATGTGTATGCCGTTTTTGAAGCGGGTGCATTGGCGGGAGTGTTGCGTAAGCAAGAGCATGAGTTGATTGAGAACGTGTTCGAGCTGGAATCGCGTACCGTGCCGTCATCCATGACGTCGCGCGAAAATATCATCTGGTTTGATTTGCATACCGACGAGCAGAGTCTGAAGAATAAAATCGCCGAGCATCCTCACTCCAAGTTCCTGGTGTGTAATGGCGATATCGACCATATCGTCGGCTATGTTGATTCAAAAGAGTTGCTGAACCGCGTATTGGGCAACCAAAGCCTTGCGCTCAACAGTGGCGTGCATCTGCGTAATACGCTGATTGTTCCCGATACATTGACGCTGTCCGAAGCGTTGGAAAGCTTCAAAGCTGCGGGTGAAGACTTTGCAGTTATCATGAACGAGTACGCGCTGGTGGTGGGTATCATTACGCTGAACGACGTGATGACCACACTGATGGGCGACCTGGTTGGCCAGGGCATGGAGGAGCAAATTGTTGCTCGTGATGAAAACTCCTGGCTGGTTGAAGGCGGCACACCGATTGATGACGTGATGCGCGTGTTGGATATCGATGAGTTCCCGCAGTCTGGCAACTATGAAACCATTGGCGGCTTCATGATGTTTATGCTGCGTAAAATCCCGAAGCGTACTGATTCAGTGAAGTTTTCTGGCTACAAATTCGAGGTGGTGGATATTGATAACTACCGCATCGACCAGTTGCTGGTGACACGTATCGATAATAAACCAACGCCGTTGACGCCAAAACCGGCGGATGGTGAAGAACAGAACGCAGCTTAATTCTCAAAATCCAGAAACACTAACGGCACCCTCGGGTGCCGTTTTTGGTACTACTTATGGCTTCAAGCCATCTCCGCCTGCATACGCAAAACCTGGCGGTTTACCTCTGACATAACAGATAGATGCTGCTTATCTTTCACTTTTGGGATAAGAATCTTGCCCTTATCAAATTCAAAAGCGCCAACGTCCTTGATGTACAACCGTCCACGAAACAGGATTTTCACGTACTTCGCCACCTGAAGCGGGTTGTACCGTTGGAAAATTTTCATTCTTCTTCTCTCCTGCAGTGTTAACGCCCCTGCGGTTCCACATTTGGCCCGACAAAACGAGGCGGAAAATTTGGTGCCTGGAAACTATAGTCCATATACAAACCGACACCTAGTTTGCACAATCTTATTTACCGTATGATTACAATTTCTCAGAATAATCTTTGCAAATGTAAACAAATCTAAGCTTAAGCCTTCGAATTACAGGGATATGTGCGGCACCCCGCAAACTGGCATTGTTGTTGCGGGACAGAAAGCTATTCAGCACATATGCTTAAAACGTCACGACGAGTGGTCGGATCACCTGCAATCTTTCGCCAATAATAAGATAAGGAGTCATCATGTCCCTACGCACAACCCTTGCGCTTGCCCTGTTGCTGTTACCTCTTGCAGCATCGGCACATAATTTCGAGAAAAATCAGCGTGTCTCACCGATTGGCATTACGGATAAAGGTGAGTTGATGCTCGATAATGATAAGTTTAGCTACAAAAGCTGGAATAGCGCGCAGCTGGTGGGGAAAGTGCGAACGCTGCAACTTATTGCCGGGCGCACCAGTGCGAAAGAGAAAAATGCCGGTGTCGTTGAAGCAATTAAAGCGGCTAAATTCCCGCACGACCGCTATCAAACCACCACGATTGTGAACACCGATGACGCGATTATTGGCACCGGGATGTTTGTGCGCAGCAGCCTGGAGAGCAACAAGACACAGTATCCGTGGTCGCAATTTATCGTCGACAGCAACGGCGTGGCGCAAAAATCATGGCAGCTCGAAACCGGCAGTTCAGCGATTGTGGTGCTGGATAAACAGGGCCGTGTTCAGTTTGCCAAAGATGGCGCACTGACTCAGGAAGAAGTGCAGCAGGTGATAAGCCTGCTGCGAGAACTGTTGAGTAAATAGCTGCTTAGTAAATCGAGACCCGGAAACCAGGGTTTAAGAATGACTCGCGCGGGGTGTAGTCGAGCGACTTACCCTGCCAGTCATGAACGTGTGCACCAGCCGCTGCCGCAACCGCGTGGCCTGCTGCGGTATCCCAGATGTTGGTTGGCCCAAAACGCGGATAAAGCTGCGCCTGTCCTTCCGCCACCAGGCAAAACTTCAGTGATGAACCAATGGATGTCGTCTGGTGTTCACCCAACTGATGAAGATATTCTTTCAGTTCGTCGTCGCCATGGGAACGGCTGATCACCACCAGCGGCGGGCGGGCATCGCGCACATGGATTTGGCTACGCACGCCATTTTCTTCCTTCCAGGCTTTGCCTTCTGCCGCGCTATACATCACGTTCAGAACTGGCGCAAACACCACGCCCATCACGGCTTTGCCGTTTTCGATAAGCGCGATATTGACGGTGAATTCGCCGTTACGTTTCAGGAACTCTTTGGTGCCGTCCAGCGGGTCCACCAGCCAATAACGCTGCCAGTGCTGGCGCGTTTCCCAGGTCTGCGGATCTTCTTCAGAAAGTACCGGAATCTCTGGCGTAAGCGCTTGCAGCCCCTTCAGGATAATGGTGTGAGCCGCAATGTCAGCTGCCGTCACGGGTGAGTCATCGGATTTATGGGTCGCCTCCAGCGGCTTTTGCCCCTCATAAACCTGCATGATGGCAACTCCAGCCTCCCGAGCCAGTTGGCAAATTTTATCTAACATTCTCCACCTCATGTTGTGTCACACAAATAACCTGTTGTTTTACTTATACCCTAAATAATTCAAATTGCATCGAGGCGGCAAGAGAACAAGTGCCGATGAGCTTACATCAGTAAGTGATTCGGGCGCGTTCACGCAGCCAACAATGAGGCAATTTGAAGTATGTCGGGTATATATCTCATCGCGTCGGGTTGCGCCATCTGTGAAGCGATTCCGGTTTAACGATTCTGATTTCTGGCACACTTCACAAAATTGTAAGCAACAACGTTTATATACATAGCCTTCTGTGAACTAGCTTTAAAAAAGGACCTTTAACATGATTAAGTTTAGCGCAACGATCCTTGCCATGCTGATTGCCACCAGCGTTAACGCCGCAACCGTTGACCTGCGAATCCTGGAAACCTCCGACCTGCATAGCAATATGATGGATTTCGATTACTACAAAGACACCCCGACAGAGAAATTCGGGCTGGTGCGGACAGCAAGCTTAATCAATGCCGCCCGTAGTGAGACGCTAAACAGCGTACTGGTGGATAACGGAGATC
>NZ_JAHWLU010000198.1:0-4621 GCF_022134725.1 Buttiauxella sp. S19-1 | reverse complement strand
CTCAGAAGTGAAACGCCGTAGCGCCGATGGTAGTGTGGGGTCTCCCCATGCGAGAGTAGGGAACTGCCAGGCTCCAATTAAGCAAAAAGCCCTGTACTGACGTACAGGGCTTTTTGCTGTCTGCAATAAAATAGTCGTGAACAATGTTGAACACCGCTGGCGGTGGTCCCGGAGGGGAGTACCAGGATGATATGAGTAATTTATCAACCTCCCGGTATAACCCCTGTCACGCAAGCGAACCCCTGGCATATAAGGTAAACTAACTGGGTTTAAACTCAGGAAAGATACCCAACATGAGCACTTCTCTTAAACCTTTCAATACATTTGGTATTCAGGCTAACGCTTCACGTATTGTCATTGCTGAAACAGTACAGCAATTAAAAGACGCCTGGAGTGAGACAGTGGCAGCAAATATGCCCGTTTTGATCTTGGGTGAGGGAAGTAACGTTCTCTTTCTTGAGGATTACTCCGGTACCGTAATTGTTAACCGAATTTCAGGCATTCAAGTTACAGAAGAGCAAGATGCCTGGTATTTACATGTTGGCGCGGGGGAAAACTGGCATCATCTGGTTGAATATACCTTACAGCAAGGAATGCCAGGGCTTGAAAACCTGGCTTTAATTCCAGGATGTGCCGGATCTTCACCTATTCAAAATATCGGTGCCTATGGTGTAGAGCTCAAAAGCGTCTGTCATTACGTTGATTGTGTCGATTTGCTCAGCGGTGAGATGCATCGCCTGGATAATTCACAGTGCCAGTTTGGCTATCGCGACAGTATTTTTAAGCATGAATATCAGAATCACTATGCAATTATTGCTGTGGGATTACGTTTGCCAAAATTATGGCAGCCAGTATTAAGTTATGGTGATTTAACCCGGCTTGACGCTGCAAATGTCACGCCGCAGGAAGTGTTTAATGCAGTTTGCCATATGCGTATGACAAAACTTCCGGATCCGCGTGTTAACGGAAATGCGGGAAGCTTTTTCAAGAATCCAGTCATTACTGCCGAACAGGCATCTGTGCTTATTGCTACTTTCGCCGCCATTCCACATTACCCTCAGCCCGATGGGTCAATAAAACTGGCGGCAGGCTGGTTAATCGATCAGTGCCAGTTGAAGGGTTACAAGGTTGGTGGTGCAACAGTGCATCAACAGCAAGCTCTGGTATTAATAAATGAAAACGGCGCTTCCAGCCTGGATGTTGTGGGTCTGGCTCATCACGTTCGCCAGTGTGTCGGGGATAAATTTAAAGTATGGTTGGAACCCGAAGTTCGCTTCATAGGTACGTGTGGCGAAGTTAGCGCTGTGGAGACCATTGCATGAAAGATAATAAAATTCCTCTGACACTAATTAGTATTCTTGCAGATGGCGAGTTTCACTCTGGTGAGCAGTTAGGTGAGCAGCTTGGTATGAGTCGGGCGGCCATAAATAAACACATCCAAACTTTAAGAGATTGGGGTGTTGATGTTTTTACCGTGCCTGGAAAAGGGTATAGCCTACCCGATCCCATTCAGTTGCTTGATGAAGAACTTATAAAATTGCAGATTGATACAGGCTCAGTTACGGTTCTCCCTGTCATTGACTCCACCAATCAGTTTTTACTCGACCGACTTGAAACACTTCACTCGGGGGATGCCTGTATTGCTGAATATCAGCAGGCAGGTCGAGGTCGTCGAGGACGTCAGTGGTTTTCACCCTTCGGTGCTAATCTTTACCTGTCCATGTACTGGCGACTCGAGCAAGGTCCTGCGGCAGCTGTTGGCTTAAGTCTTGTCATTGGGATTGTTATGGCCGAGGTACTACGTGAACTAGGTGCTGAAGATGTCAGAGTTAAGTGGCCAAATGACCTATATCTCAACGATCGTAAACTTGCTGGTATTCTGGTTGAATTGACTGGTAAAACTGGAGATGCCGCGCAGATTGTTATTGGGGCAGGTATTAATCTTGCAATGCGTAATGTAGCGACGGATGTGATTAATCAAAGCTGGATTAATCTTCAGGAAGCCGGAATTAATATAGATCGTAATGCGTTAGCTATTAGAATCATAAAAGAATTGCGAAAAGCATTACAGTTATTTGAAGATGAAGGTTTAGTACCTTTCCTGCCGCGTTGGGAGCCACTGGATAACTTTATTCATCGCCAGGTGAAGTTAATAATTGGGGATAGAGAAATACACGGTATTTCAAGAGGGATTAACGAGCAAGGTGGATTGTTATTAGAGCAGGACGGAGTCGTTAAACCTTGGGTGGGTGGAGAAATATCACTGCGTGGCGTTAGCTAATTCGCACGGGGGATTTTATCCCCCCGCTTTTTTATTTCCTTAGCCGTACGCACTCAACTTCGTGATTTGAGCTTTTCGTCATGATCAGGCTGGCACGCTCACGAGTTGGTAGTATATTTTCTTTTAGGTTCCGCCAGTTAATCTCTTTCCATAGCTGTAATGCGACATTAACAGCTTCATCCTCTGAGAGCTTCGCATAGCTGTGGAAATAAGAGTCAGGGTCGGTAAATGCACCTTCACGGAACTTCAGGAATCGCGTGATATACCAATCTTGTAGCAGATCTTCTGGCGCATCGACATAAATCGAAAAATCGACAAAGTCTGATACAAATACATGATGTGGATCGTGTGGGTAATCCATGCCGCTTTGCAAAACATTTAATCCTTCAAGGATTAAAATATCAGGCTGAGCAACTGTTTTATCACCATCAGGAATAACATCATAAATAAGGTGAGAATAGACTGGTGCAGTCACATTCGGTGCCCCTGATTTAATATCAGAAACGAACTTCACCAAACGGTGCATATCGTAGGATTGTGGGAATCCTTTTTTCTTCATCAGATTGCGTTCTTTCAACACTTTATTCGGATGCAGAAAACCATCAGTGGTAATCAATTCCACACGACGATGCTCAGGCCAGCGACTCAGCAGAGCTTGCAGCACGCGAGCGGTTGTACTTTTCCCGACCGCAACGCTTCCGGCGATACTAATGACGTAGGGAATACGTTGCCCATTAGTGCCGAGAAATTGCTCTAACACTGCCTGTCGGCGTAGGTTTGAACTGATATAAAAATTCAATAGCCGTGAAAGAGGCAGGTAAATTTCTGCAACTTCCTCTAAAGAGAGGTCCTCATTGATACCCTTCAACTGAGCGATCTCACCTTCAGTCAAGGTCATCGGTACTGAGTCGCGCAAGGCTGCCCATTGGTTGCGGTTGAACTGCATATAAGGAGTCGTCAACATTTGCTCTTTATTACTCATAAGCATGCTTCTGCCTGTAATTCAGGACAAAAATGAACGTAGTACGCGGACTGAGAAAAGGATACTCATCTCAGGAAATCAAAGGCGTGCAACGTATATTACTTTTCACAATGGGCAGGAGGGTAACACCAGATGAGTGAGAATAATAAGAAAAAAACAAAGTGATGATGCTTTCAGAGGAAAGCATCACGTTGTGGTGTGACTTCAACTTGCTATGCGCTGCGCAAATTGATTAACGGCGTATAAGCTATTTGTAATAGATGACGGCGGGAAGATAAAAGCCGTATGACGAACCGGTATAGTCAGGCAACACCCCAAACAGCGGTATCTTCATTCCTTCTCTTTGGTGGGCATATCAAACTCATGCCTCACTCAAACAAGTAGTGTTCCAAACGCCGCGTAGTGGGTATATCCATTGTTTCCAGACACCGGACACGAAATTTACATAAAAGAGCACATCGAAAAGAAAGGAATGCATGACGAAGATGCATTAAAGCGTGAAAAAAGGCAGTTTGAATACATCACCTCCGTATCCCGCGTACAAAAATCACTCTGTAATGATGATTAATCCACCAGTTTTACGAGCTATCGCGCAAAATATAAGCGGTAGTGCATTTTCTTTAATTTTTTTGTTGCATCATGGAGCCGGTGTTCCTAGAATGCGCGCTACTTGATGCCGACTTAGCTCAGTAGGTAGAGCAACTGACTTGTAATCAGTAGGTCACCAGTTCGATTCCGGTAGTCGGCACCATCAAGTGCTTGGTGGGGTTCCCGAGCGGCCAAAGGGAGCAGACTGTAAATCTGCCGTCATCGACTTCGAAGGTTCGAATCCTTCCCCCACCACCATTTTCAGGCAACGCTATGCGTAGCCCGAGGCGACGAGATCCAACTAGTCGACTCGAATACTAAGGAGCCTCTCCTTAGTTAAAACAGAATTCAAGCAGGTAGCCGAGTTCCAGAGATGCGGGCATCGTATAATGGCTATTACCTCAGCCTTCCAAGCTGATGATGTGGGTTCGATTCCCACTGCCCGCTCCAGATGTGCTGATATAGCTCAGTTGGTAGAGCGCACCCTTGGTAAGGGTGAGGTCGGCAGTTCGAATCTGCCTATCAGCACCACCTCCTTTATCCTTCCTGTTTCTCTTCTGTTAATGAATTCAACAAATTCAGGCTTTCGCCTGGTTGATGTGGTGATATCACCGATTTATCCGTGTCTTAGAGGGACAATCGATGTCTAAAGAAAAATTTGAACGTACAAAACCGCACGTCAACGTCGGTACTATCGGCCACGTTGACCATGGTAAAACCACTCTGACTGCAGCAATCACTACCGTTCTGGCTAAAACCTACGGTGGTTC
>NZ_JAHWLU010000197.1:0-4740 GCF_022134725.1 Buttiauxella sp. S19-1 | reverse complement strand
CACGTGAGAGAGCGATCGTCTGGAACGAATCGCGAACGACCCCGAATGTTGGGTGAAAAACGGTGTTTACCGCTTTAGCGGCGATTGATTTGCCGGGCGCCTGGATTATCAAGGGGTTGGCGTTAACCCCTTGATACGTTCACCGTTTGCGGGAATTAAAGAGATAACTGAACACACGGGTGAACGGAAAACCAGCAGGGCTTACAGATCTCACCCTGACAAGATAGCCAGGATGAGTTGTGTACAAGAGACAGCCCACAGGGAGAGGGCCGGGTGAGGGTTGCCTTAAGAAGGCATCGCCTCTTTCGGGATAATCGCCCCGCGATACTGAATCACGGTACTCGCCGTCAAATGCCCGCGTTTTGCCGCTTCTTCAGCACTACCACCAGTCAAACGTACCGCCAGATAACCCGCGCTGAAAGAGTCGCCAGCCGCTGTGGTATCGATAACTTTTTCTTTCGGTAATTTTACCGCTGGCACTTCTAACATCGGCTCGCCCTGAATCGCCACCAGGCAAGACTCTGCGCCGCGCTTGATGACCACTTCACGCACGCCAGCTGCCTGAGTACGGTGAATCACTTCTTCAACCGGCTTCGCGCCCCACAGCAAATCTTCGTCATCCAAAGTCAGGAACGCGATGTCAGTGCAGGTCAGCATTTGCTGGTAAACCTGTTGCGTCTCTTCACGGCTGGCCCACAGGCGCGGACGGTAGTTGTTATCGAAGATAACCTTGCAACCGTTAGCGCGGCACTGAGTCAGCAGCGCCATCAGCTTTTCACGGCTCGCCGCGTTGAGGATTGCCAGGCTAATCCCGCTTAAATACAGGTAATCGAACTGAGCCAGCTCTGCGCAAATCGCCTGAGCTTGCTCGCTCTCCAGCCAGAAACGGGCTGCGGCTTCGTTACGCCAGTAATAGAAAGTACGCTCGCCGGTTGAATCAGTTTCGATGTAATACAAGCCTGGTAAACGGTGCTCCAGGCGCTGTGTCAGCTCGGTGTGAACGTTTTCTTGCTGCCATGCGTCGAGCATTTGTTGGCTGAAGTTATCTTCACCCAAAGCCGTGACGTAATGGACTTCTAGCTCGTTTGCATCGACCTGGCGGGCGATATAAACGGAAGTATTTAGGGTGTCGCCACCAAAGCCGCGGCTAACTTCCGCACCTTTTTGCGACAGTTCAATCATACATTCACCGATAACGGCGATTTTGCGCGTTGGCATAGCAGTAAACCTGAATTGATGAAATTACCGCTAGTTTGCTGGTCGGCTAAAAACGAGTCAAACAATTTAAAACGATGTTTCGGAAAACTTTGAGCTAAGGCAGTTTATTGCCAATGTGAACCAACTCTCTTTCATTAAGGTTGTACTCAAAGCGAACATAAAGTTCTCATGCGCTACGCCGATAACTTGACGATGGGCCATCCGAGTTATCAAGGTAAACAGGACGTACATGATGAAGTTTAATCAGATCACTCACCGGCTGAATACGCTTGAGGCGAGTGTCGAAAGTTTGCAGGAGCGGCGGTTCTGGTTGCAGTGCCAGCGGCAGTACACCTTCCAGCCGATCTACAAAATCGATGGTCGATTAATGGCGATAGAACTGCTGACGGTGGTCACGCACGCGGATGAGCCGGAGGTGCGTATTGCCCCGGATCGCTACTTTTCATCTGTCTCCAGTCGCACGCGCTTGATGGTCATCGAAGAGCAACTCAATTTGCTGCGCAGTTGGGAATCCATCTTCCTTGGCTATGGCATTTTAGCGTCGGTGAATGTCGATGGCCCGACTCTTGTGGCAATGAAGCATCATCAGTCGATTCTAAGGCTTATCAACAAAATGCCGTGGGTGCGCTTTGAACTGGTGGAGCACATCACCCAACCGCAAGCCGTGACACTGGCAGGAATGCACGAATTCGGCCCGCTGTGGCTGGACGATTTCGGCACCGGTGTTGCCAACTTTTCTGCTTTAAGCGAGATGCACTACGACTACATCAAAGTCGCGCGTGACTTGTTCATCATGCTGCGCACCAGCGACGAAGGCCGGAATTTATTCAACATGTTGCTGCAATTGATGAATCGCTATTGTAAAGGCGTCATCGTCGAAGGTGTCGAAACTGAAGCGGAATGGCGCGCTGTGCAAAACTCCCCCGCGTTTGCGGCACAAGGCTATTTCCTCTCCCGTCCCGTTCCATTTGAACAGTTAGAGAGCGTACTAACTCGCCTGTCCTGATGCCGTTTTGGTCACGCTCAACTATCTTTAGTTAAAGCGAGCCACATCAGGAGAAGGTAAAAGGCATGACTAAAACTGGAAAGGTCGCCAGCGGTGTCGTCGGGGGTTTATTGTTGTTGGTTGTGGTGGCAATCATTGTGATTGCGACGTTTGACTGGAATCGGCTCAAACCGACTATCAACCAAAAAGTCTCGACAGAGCTGAATCGGCCCTTCGCCATTCGTGGCGATTTAGGCGTGGTATGGGAGCGTAACAAAGAAGAAACCGGCTGGCGCAGTTGGGTGCCGTGGCCGCATGTTCACGCCGAAGATATTATTCTGGGCAACCCGCCGGATATTCCTGAAATCACTATGGTGCATCTGCCGCGCGTAGATGCCACGCTTGCACCTCTCACGCTGCTCACTAAAACCGTTTATATCCCGTGGATCAAGCTGGTTCAGCCCGATGTGCGAATCATTCGGCTGTCGGAAAAAAACAATAACTGGACGTTCAACCTCGCCAGTAGCGCAGCGCAAGATCCCAATCAACCGCCGTCAGCGTGGTCGTTCAGAATGGACAATATTCTGTTCGATAAAGGCCGCATCGCTATTAACGACAAACTCACTAAAGCAGAGATGGAAATCCTCGTTGATCCACTTGGCAAACCGTTACCGTTTAGTGAAATACAAGGGCACAAACCCAAAGGCAAAGATGCCGCAAAAGCCGGAGATTATGTCTTTGGCCTGAAAGTTCGCGGGCGCTACAACGGCGAGCCGATAGAAGGCTCCGGTAAAATTGGCGGTATGTTAGCGCTGCGCAGCGAAGGCGAAACCGCCTTTCCGGTGCAGGCCGACGTGCATTCCGGTAACTCACGCGTGGCGTTTATCGGCACCATCAACGACCCGATGAAAATGGGCGGTGTCGACCTGCAACTGAAGTTCTCCGGTGATTCGCTGGGCAACCTCTACGATCTGACCGGTGTGTTATTGCCGGATACGCCACCGTTTGAAACTGACGGGCATTTACTGGCAAAAATCGATGCAGAAAAAGGCTCGGTGTTCCGCTATCAGAACTTTAACGGGCGCATTGGCGACAGCGACATTCATGGCTCGCTGACCTATTCCCAGGGCAAACCGCGGCCGAAACTGGAAGGCGACCTTGAATCTAAACAGCTTCGGCTGGCCGATTTAGGCCCGTTGATTGGCGTGGATTCCGGCAAGGGCGCGCAACAAAGCAAAAAGGCGGAACAAGCCAAAGGCGAGAAAACCGTGCAGCCGGGCGACAAAGTTCTGCCGTATGACCGTTTCGAAACCGCCAAGTGGGACGTAATGGATGCTGACGTACGCTTTAAAGGCGGGCGCATCGAACACAGCGGCACGCTGCCGCTCAGCAATCTCACCACGCATGTGATCCTTAAAAATGCCGACTTACGCCTGCAACCGCTAAAATTCGGCATGGCGAACGGCACCATCAGCGCCAACATTCACCTTGATGGCAACAAGAAGCCGATGCGCGGAGAAGCGGATATTCAGGCGCGTCGCTTGCAGCTCAAACAGCTGATGCCAAAAGTGGAATCGATGCAGAAAACCCTCGGGGAACTGAATGGTGATGCGGATTTGCGGGGCCGTGGTAACTCTATTGCGGAGCTGTTGGGCAGCAGCGATGGCAACCTGAAATTGCTGATGAACGACGGGTTAATCAGCCGCAACCTGATGGAAATTGTCGGCCTGAACGTCGGGAATTACGTCGTCGGGCAAATCTTTGGTGATGATGAAGTGCGGATTAACTGTGCGGCGGCGAACCTTGATTTACGCGGCGGCGTGGCGACGCCACGTATTTTTGCCTTTGATACCGAAAACGCGCTGATCAACGTCACTGGCACCACCAACTTTGCCAGCGAGCGGCTCGATTTAACCATTGATCCTGAAAGCAAAGGGGTGCGAATTCTGACATTGCGCTCGCCACTTTATGTGCGCGGCACGTTTAAGAACCCGGATGCCGGGGTGAAACCTGGGCCATTGATTGCCCGTGGCGCGGTGGCTGCGGCACTGGCAACGCTGGTGACGCCAGCCGCCGCACTGCTGGCGATGATCTCGCCTTCCGAAGATGGCGGTAATCAGTGCAGCCGTATTTTGGGGCAGATGAGGAAGTGACATTTCCCCCTCACCCAGGCTGTCTCTTATACACATCTTTGAGGGACGGTTCCTGCCGAGCCGGAGAAGGTTCCGTTCACCAGGCGACAGCGTGTTTATGTCGCGACTGAACTGGTGAACGTCTTAGGGTGACCACCGTCGTCACCCTAAGAACCCGGACTCCCGGCAAATAAATCGCCGCAAGCGGTAAACCTCCATTTTGCCTCCGTGTCAGGGTCGGTTGCGATTCGTTCCCGACGATCGCGCCCTCCAGCCGCTCCCGACGGCTGGACCCTGCCACCTGGAGTCAAAATGGAGGCGATTTAAGCCGGACCCGAAATTCAAAGTCAAAAGCCAGAGCGGTTTTGACCTTGTCCCCGGCTTCAATCGCGCCGTTTTTTACCC
>NZ_JAHWLU010000196.1:0-4818 GCF_022134725.1 Buttiauxella sp. S19-1 | reverse complement strand
AGGTTCATGTTTAAAGAAATACGTTTAATATATTATATACATGGCATATTAAATTTTCATAATATCCAGTAGGCGCAAGCCTGGTGTGAAACTCGAAATATTGAGCGCCACATCAATGTTACTATTCTCAGAGATATTGAATCTCTAAATGAGGAAGGTATTATGAATAAAATTACACTTATTTCTTTAATTGCATGTGCATTGGCAGCACCATCTGTGATGGCAGAACCATCTGGGCCTGTTGGGGGGGTAATAAAATTCGACGGGCTCGTTGTTGCAAACTCATGCATCATAGACAATGGTGATGAAGATAAAACAATTAAATTGGCACATGTAATAAATACAGAAATCAATTCAGATGATGCTGTAAAAGTAAAAGATTTTTCCATCAAGGTTAAAAATTGTTACGTTGCTAATAATGCAGCACCTGAGCTTTATTGGAGCTACGCAGGAAGGGTGGATTCTAAGGGGTACATGTTACACCGGGATGAAAACTCAGGGAGTAATGCCGCTCTGGTATTAATGAATAGTTCAGGTGGAAAAATCGATATGCGTAAATCAGGGGAAGGATTTACTCCAGGTGAAATTAATCGTGGTAATTATTCGCATGGAGAGAAATTAACCTATAACTTTAAGGTGGGTTATATTAAATCTTCTGACTTGAGCAACGACCTTGTCACGCCAGGTCCTATTTTGACACAGGCAAACTATACCGTTCAGTATAAATAATTACAAAATGCCATAGTGCTTGTTGCTATGGCATTAACTCTAACAGAGGTTTAAATGAAGGTTTTAACTTCATTATTAGCACTACTATGTGCATTTAATGCCTGTGCCAATAACATTATCGTTAATGGTACGCGTTTTATCTATCCCGAGAATACCAGTGAAATTACGGTACAAATGACCAATACAGGAAGAACGCCTTCATTAGCGCAGATCTGGCTGGATGAAGGTGATGCGGAAGTCGTACCTGAAGCGATTACCACCCCCTTTATTATTTCACCACCGATTGTGCGCGTCGATGGCGGGAACGGCCAGTCAGTAAGAATTAAGAAAATTGCCGACCACGTTATTACCGTTACCGATAGAGAGTCACTGTGGTGGCTGAATATACTGGACATCCCTTCGGTTGATAAAACTAAAATAGTTGATAATGCAGGAATGTTAAATCTTGTTATTCGTTCGCGATTTAAATTTTTCTGGCGCCCAGTCGGGTTAGGGGAAAGAAGTGGGGCGGAGAACAAGTTAACACTACAGGTCAAACACAATGGCCTTACGTTAATTAACCCGACTCCATTTTTCCTGACGGTTTCAGATATTCGCACGCTGTCAGATAAGGGAATACTGGAAGATAGCGTGATGATCGATCCTAAAAGCAGTAAAGATGTATTAATAAAGCAGAAAGTCAAAGAGGGAGAGCCTCTGTTACTTAAGGCCGTAAATGATTATGGCGGTGAGGTGGAAATCAAAGTTGTGGCGAAAAAATAAAAAAAGGAACCAGTATGCTTTGGTGTAAACGGAATTTCTTGCAAAGAAAATTAACAATAACCTCGCTATTATTTTTACCGGGATCATTTGTCTCTTTTGAACTGCATGCCGAAAATAATACGCGCTACGAATTTAATAACGCCATATTAATGGGGAATGCTAAAAATAATGACCTCAGTTCGTTCAATATCGCAGGGTTAGCCCCTGGAAGTTACCTTGTTGATATCTATGTAAATGACAGCTGGCGTGGCTACCAGGAACTGGTCTTTACAAAAAATGCGCAGGGTGAATTGGTCAGTTGCTATTCCGCGCAACTTTTAAATAATCTCGGCATTAATCCACAGAAGATGAACAAACTGCTGGCGGAACAAGCCGGTTTTTGTGGCAGTATCGCTCAATGGGACACCACGGGTAACGCCAGTGAAAGGCTTAATAGTGGCCAACTCGATTTACGCCTGAACATCCCGCAGGCTTATCTTGAGCAGAGCGACAGCAATTATATTCAACCTGAATTATGGCAAGCCGGCATCCCGGCAATCAGTGTGGGTTACAACGCTGACTATTACAGCGCACAACAGCGGGGTGACGACAGAGGTAGTACCGATAGCGCTTGGCTGGGGATGGATGTTCGCGGTAGTGCCGGTGGCTGGCTGATGGAACATTTGGGCAGCCTCGACTGGGACAGTCGCTCAGGCAAGCACTATTCCAGTAACCGCACAACGCTAAAACGCCCCATCGTCGGCTGGAAATCGATGCTCAGTGCCGGGCAATTCTATACCGATAGCCAGATGTTCGATGGGATTAGCCTGCTCGGGCTTTCCCTGGAATCTGAAGACCAGATGCACCCGGATAACACCTTAAACTGGGCACCGGTTATCCGCGGTGTGGCGGAAACCAATGCCCGCATCACCGTGACTCAGGATGGGCGAACCCTGCACCAGGCGTCGGTTCCGGCGGGGCCATTTGCAATAGATTCTATCCTGCCTGCGAACACTGGTGGTGAACTGCTGGTGACGGTGCAAGAGTCTGATGGCCGTATCCGCCGTTTTTCCGTTCCTTATTCCACGGTGCCACAACTACTCAAACCCGGTGTTGCACGCTACAGCCTTTCTGCAGGGGCGGTGGATGAAAGTGGTAATGACCAGGATCCGCTTGCCGCGCAGGTCTCCTGGCAATATGGCGTGAATAACTATTTGACGTTTTACAGCGGAGCGTCTGGGTTTGAAGATTACCAATCCGCACTGCTTGGCAGTGGTTTTAATACTCCGCGGGGGGCCATTGCCGTGGATATTACCCAGTCACGGTTTAACTTTGACGAACGGTTTTATCAGGGACAGCAATACCGGGTTACCTATAATCGAACGCTTCCCATGTTGCAGACCACGTTATGGTTTGAGACGAAATTTAATTCGCAGCACTATTATGGGCAACGGGATGCTCTTGATGAATGGGATGCAAATAGTGACTACCGGGTATTACGCGAAAAAAATTCTTATAGCCTCAGCATGAATCAACCTCTGACTGAGCAACGGGGATCGTTTTATTTATCTGGATCTATCAAGACCTATTGGCAACAGCAGAATAACTATCGCCAATATGCGGTTGGTTATACTAACAACTGGCGCAATCTGACATGGAGCATTTCAGCGCAACGCTTCTGGAATGAAGATGAATTTGGCACAGCTACCAAAGACGATCAGATAGCGCTGATGTTTAGCTATTATTTGCCGCGATCTAATTCAGGCTATACGCAAATTTCTTCTGAGACTTACAGCAATAATGGCAAAGCGCACAACAGCCGTTTAGGGTTTACCACCTCAGCAGACAATGAGAATAATCTCATCTGGGGAGCCAATACCAGTTATGCTCGTGGTGGCGATATGGACTGGGGGGTCAACGGCAATTATCGCTCCCCACTGACCACGATGAACGCAACATGGAGCCAGGGGAGTTCGTGGCATCAAGCCAGTGCCGGGCTGAGCGGCTTACTGGTGGCTCACGCAGGCGGCGTGACTTTATCGCCCGAACGTTCGGACACCGTCGCGCTGGTCTATGCACCAAATGCCGAAGGGGCTCATATTGATGGTGTGCCGGGTACCCGCTTTGACAGCAATGGTTATGCCATCATGCCGTGGTTACGGCCCTGGCGCGTTAATGACATCATCATTGACCCTAAAGGTGCTGATGACGGGATCACTTTCGCGAAAACGCAAAGTAAGGTCGCCCCATATCAGGGGAATGTGGTCTCTGTTGTTTTCGAAACAAAACTGAATCGCCAACAAATTATTCGTCCACAACTGCAAGGCAAACAAACGCTACCGTTTGGCGCAACGATTCGTGATAACGCCAATAACCATGTCGGTTATGTCGGACAGGGTGGATTGCTCTATATCGACGAAACCACTTCACCAGAAGTATTTATTCCCCTGGAAAAGGGAAAGTGCACCGTTGTGCTTAAAACGCAGGAGGCAACATGTCGGTAATACGTTCGGCTTTACTTTTAGTGGGATTGCTTCCTGTGGGTTTTAATGTCAGTGCCAACTGTAATATGAGTAGCCAAAAAATCATTGCCGCACCGGAAACGATAGTCATGAAGCGAGCGGTTCAGTCAGGTGCAGTGTTACACTCACGAACCTATAGAGTACAGAATATACCCTCGCCGAACTGCTCAGGGAGTGTTGCTTTTAGCGCACAAATTGTCGGTGATAAATCGGCATTAATATTACCTGGTGTATTACGCAGCAACGTAAAAGGAGTTGGGGTTAAAGTTTCGCTGGAATTGTCAAGCGGGCGTATTATCCTGTGGCCTTCTGAATTCAGTGCCGCGTTAGATGAATTAAAGGGCAGTAAAATCACCATTGAACTGATCAAAACTGATGACAATATCAATGTGGGTGCCTTGCCTGGTAATATCAATTTGCAAATCAAAAGTGAACATCAGTCATTACCAGTTATTGATATCAATTTACCTGCCACGTATATCAATTTACTGAATCATTCTTGTTGGGTGAATAACAAACGCGCTAACAAAGTCAATTTATCTGATGCCGCATTGAAAAATTTCACACAACCGGGAAGTGTAGCAGGGATAAAGCCTTTTGATGTTAAATTTATATGTGATGGTGGGGGAGGGGCAGTCAGGAATGTGGATATTAACTGGTGGGGGATTCAGACAGCCGAAAATAGATCTTACGGTGTTTTACGCAATCAGGACGAATCAGGGGCTCAAGGCATTGGAATTCAGATGTTAGATGAAAATAAAAAACCAGTGAATTTTGATTCGCGCAAAGAGTTTGCCCTGAAGAATCTTGGGGAGGGACACTACGC
>NZ_JAHWLU010000195.1:0-4866 GCF_022134725.1 Buttiauxella sp. S19-1 | reverse complement strand
GCCCACAATAAACGTAGAAGGTGTCGGCAAAATTACCGTTCACTTCCAGTTGGTGACGTGTGCCCGTCGAAATCGAAAAAATGCACAGTGCAAACAAGCCCGCAGCCAGCCCGCTAATCCAGCGTTTATCCGTTTCCAGCATGCCAATCGCACGCCCAAGCAATCCATACAACACGTAATAAAACGTGTCGCCGCGGATGTATAAATTAATCGGTAGCCATTTCACGCCCGCCAGCGTTTGCGGCACGGTATTCGGGTTGGCAATCACGCCAAGTAACACCATCAGGCCCAGAATTGTCACCGCGTTAACTTTCTTCACCTGAATCAACGGTGAAAGCAGGTAAATCACCATGATCGCAAAGAAAAACCACAGGTGATAAAACACCGGTTTTTGCAGGATGTAGCGCAGTGAAAGGCCAGCGTTGATTGGGGTAAACAGCTTGATGTAGATGAGCGCAATCACGCTGTAAAACAACAAGCAGGTGGCGATCCGCAAAAAGTGGCGCTGCTGCGCACTGCGTTCACCAAAAAAAAGATAACCCGAAATCATGAAGAATAGGGGAACGCTAACGCGAGAAGCTGAGTTCAGCACGTTCGATAAATCCCAACTAAATGGCGTGACAATCTTCGCATTGGTGATGTACCAGGTGGTGGTGTGAATCATCACCACCATCAGGCATGCAATCCCGCGCAAGTTATCAATCCAGTTAATTTTCTGCTGCATTCGTTCCTCGGAGTACTGAACAGGTATAAATCTGAGTTTGCATTTTCCCTCTTGTATGGCGCCATGTGGGTTTGCAGAATATGAAATACCTGTTAATTATTGATTAACAGAAAAGATTTTAACGTACAGTTAACGAATGATGATGCCAAAAATAAAAAATAGCCGATGGGCGCTAGCTTTAGCAGCCTTGTTCTTGAGTGCTTGTAGTTCGCCGGAGCAGCAAACACAGTATGCGCAAGTCGCGCAACACCCCACAATTCAGGGGGTAGTGATGATCGAAACCTGCAAGCAGGAAGCTGCACATCGTTACAACACGCAGGCCCAGCGCATCAGCGTGGTGGATTTTAAGCAGTACCAGGGAAGCTATGAAATTCTTGGCAGTACCACGCGCCGGGAGGGTTTTACCTGCTCTTTTGACGAAAGTGGTCAGTTTTTGCACCTTTCATCTACATAAAGCCGCAACACAACGTCATCAGCCTGAGAATGCAGGCTGATTATCTTCCCATCAACAGGTATACTGGTCGCTTCCCTTTTTAACCCTCTCGAACGCGTGCGAAATCAACATGCAAAAGTTTGATACCAAGACCTTTCAAGGCCTGATCCTGACTTTACAGGACTACTGGGCTCGCCAGGGCTGCACCATTGTTCAACCTTTGGACATGGAAGTCGGCGCCGGCACCTCTCACCCAATGACCTGCCTACGGGCTTTAGGGCCAGAGCCGATGGCGACTGCATATGTGCAGCCATCTCGCCGCCCTACCGATGGCCGCTATGGTGAAAACCCGAACCGCTTACAGCATTACTATCAGTTCCAGGTGGTCATCAAGCCTTCTCCAGAAAACATTCAGGAGTTGTACCTTGGGTCGCTTAAAGAGCTGGGTATGGACCCAACTATTCATGATATTCGCTTCGTAGAAGACAACTGGGAAAACCCAACGCTGGGTGCCTGGGGTCTGGGCTGGGAAGTGTGGCTCAACGGTATGGAAGTGACGCAGTTCACTTACTTCCAGCAAGTGGGCGGCCTGGAATGTAAACCTGTTACCGGTGAAATCACCTACGGTTTAGAGCGCCTGGCGATGTACATCCAGGGCGTAGATAGCGTTTACGATCTGGTGTGGAGCGATGGCCCGCTGGGTAAAACCACCTACGGCGACGTGTTCCACCAGAACGAAGTTGAGCAATCAACTTACAACTTCGAACACGCCGATGTGGACTTCCTGTTCTCCTGCTTCGAGCAGTATGAGAAAGAAGCGCAGCACCTGCTGGCGCTGGAAAACCCACTGCCGCTGCCTGCTTACGAACGCATTCTGAAAGCCGCGCACAGCTTTAACCTGCTTGATGCCCGTAAGGCCATCTCGGTTACCGAACGTCAGCGCTACATTCTGCGTATTCGTACTCTGACCAAAGCTGTGGCCGAAGCCTATTACGCTTCTCGTGAAGCGCTTGGCTTCCCGATGTGCAATAAGAACAAATAAGAGGCTGCCATGTCTGAAAAAACTTTTCTGGTGGAGATCGGCACTGAAGAGCTGCCACCAAAAGCCCTGCGCAGCCTGGCGGAATCCTTTGCGGCGCAAGTAACAGCGGAGCTGGATGCGGCGAACCTCGCCCACGGCGAAGTGAAATGGTTTGCAGCACCGCGCCGTCTGGCGCTGAAGATTGCTAATCTGGCTGAGTCTCAACCAGACCGTGAAGTTGAAAAACGCGGCCCGGCAATTTCTGCTGCTTTTGACGCAGAAGGCAATCCAAGCAAAGCCGCAGAAGGCTGGGCTCGTGGTTGTGGTATCACCGTTGCTGAAGCTGAACGTCTGGCGACTGACAAAGGCGAATGGCTGATGTACCGTGCGCACGTTAAAGGCGAAAGCGCACAAGCGCTGCTGCCGGCAATGATTGCCACCGCGCTGACCAAATTGCCAATTCCAAAACTGATGCGCTGGGGCGATAACAACACCCAATTCGTGCGTCCGGTGCACACTGTGACCCTGCTGTTGGGCGCGGAAGTCATTCCCGCTACCATCCTTGGGATTGCATCCGATCGCGTGATTCGCGGCCACCGCTTTATGGGCGAGCCGGAATTCACCATCGACAACGCCGATCAGTACCCTGAAATTCTGCTGGAACGCGGCAAAGTCATTGCCGACTACGAGCAGCGTAAAGCGGTAATCAAAGAAGGCGCTGAAGAAGCGGCTCGCAAAATTGGCGGAAATGCCGATCTGAGCGAAAGCCTGCTGGAAGAAGTGACTTCGCTGGTGGAATGGCCGGTTGTTCTGACCGCGAAATTTGAAGAGAAATTCCTCAAAGTGCCTGCGGAAGCGCTGGTTCACACCATGAAAGGTGACCAGAAGTACTTCCCGGTTTACGCAAGCGACGGCAAATTGATGCCAAACTTCATCTTCGTTGCCAACATCGAGTCGAAAGACCCGATTCAGATTATCTCTGGTAACGAGAAAGTTGTGCGTCCACGCCTGGCCGATGCCGAGTTCTTCTTCAATAGCGACCGTAAAAAGCGCCTGGAAGACAACTTGCCGCGTCTGGAAACCGTTCTGTTCCAGCAACAGCTCGGTACACTGCGTGACAAAACCAACCGCATCGAAGCCCTTTCAGGCTGGATTGCTGGCCAGATTGGCGCAGACGTAAACCACGCAACTCGCGCCGGTTTGCTGTCCAAATGCGACCTGATGACCAACATGGTGTTCGAGTTTACCGACACCCAGGGCGTGATGGGCATGCACTATGCGCGTCACGACGGCGAAGCAGAAGATGTTGCTGTTGCGCTGAACGAGCAGTATCAGCCGCGCTTTGCAGGTGATGCACTGCCGTCTAACCTGGTGGCCTGTGCTGTGGCAATCGCCGATAAAATGGATACCCTTGCGGGCATCTTCGGTATTGGCCAGCACCCGAAAGGTGACAAAGACCCGTTTGCTCTGCGTCGTGCCGCTCTTGGCGTTCTGCGTATCATCGTTGAGAAAAACCTGCCGCTTGATCTGCAAACTCTTACCGAAGAGGCCGTGCGTCTTTACGGTGATAAGCTGACCAACCAGAAGGTTACCGACGAAGTCATCGACTTTATGCTAGGCCGTTTCCGTGCCTGGTATCAGGAAGAAGGCCACAGCGTAGATACCATCCAGGCTGTTCTGGCACGTCGTCCAACCAAACCAGCAGATTTTGATGCGCGCATGAAAGCGGTGTCGCACTTCCGTACTCTGGAAGCGGCAGCAGCACTGGCGGCAGCCAACAAGCGTGTTTCCAACATTCTGGCGAAGTCAGACGAAGAGCTACAAGATCACGTACGTGCTTCGGTTCTGAAAGAGCCAGAAGAGATGGATCTTGCTCGTCAGTTGGTTATCCTGCGCGACAAACTGGAACCGTTCTTCGCCGAAGGCCGTTACCAGGAAGCGTTAGTGGAACTGGCTGCGTTGCGTGAACCCGTGGATATGTTCTTCGACAAAGTGATGGTGAACGCAGAAGATAAAGAACTGCGTATCAACCGTCTGACGCTGCTTGCCAAACTGCGCGAGCTGTTCTTGCAGGTTGCGGATATTTCTCTGCTGCAATAAGCGTTGTTTTGACATTTGAAACGCCTCCGACCTTGATGGCCGGGGGCGTTTTTTTTGGTTTGAGCTGATGTGGCTGAGGGCGTGCAGCGGATTACAGGACTGCATGTAACCTTCAATATCTCGTTTAATTCACAACGCGAATTTCATTATCTGATTCATACAAATAACCAATTAAACTATTGATATTTAATTGTTTTATTTGGGATTTATTTGATTTTCAGCCTGAAGAATTGATGGCTATCACATTATAAAAAACCAGACCTATTATTCTCCTTCACCTGTTAACGATGTTTATCATTTGTCCGGCATTCTGTCGGCCCAGGGAAGGATCATGTCATTAAAAGGACTGCGTTTCACACTGGAGGTGGAAGGGCTGGAGCCGGACACCTTTGCGGTGGTGAGTTTTCGCCTGCTGCAGCACAACTCCGCTGCATTTGTCCTCGATGCTGACGTCGCCAGCCAGTCTTTCCGCCAGACGGCTGACCCGTTGCTGGAGAAAAACGTCACCCTGACGCTCTGGCAGGGGCAGAAAGTCCTGCGCCATGTCAGCGGCATTATTGCCACCTTCGGCATGAGCGAGCACAACGG
>NZ_JAHWLU010000194.1:0-4937 GCF_022134725.1 Buttiauxella sp. S19-1 | reverse complement strand
TATTAAAACATACAAAAAAAGCAACGTATTGTTTTAAAAAACAATAACCTCCACATCTGAAATAGCTATTTTCATCACTCATTGATTTAAGGTTTTATTTTTCATACATTTCCACACCTGCATCAACACTTAAATTAGTACACAAAAAAGCATTTCATCATGCCATATTCAGCCCATCTACAGTGGAAGTTAAAATGATAAACCAACTTATTCCTGATTTAAAAAATGGAACTGGCTCGAAAATAAAAATAGTAGGTGGTGCAGTGGCGGCCTTCGTTATTTTAGGCTCACTATTAGGGTCGTGGTACACCATTGATGAAACGGAACGTGGTGTTTTATTACGTAACGGCGCGGTAGTCGAAGCTATTGACCCAGGCTTGTCGTTCAAAATCCCGTTTATTGAAAGCGTAAAAATCATTTCCGTTCAAAGCCAGGTCACCGTTTATGATTCATTACAGGCTTACAGTAAAGACCAGCAATCTGCGACACTTAAAGTTTCCGTTTCCTGGCATGTTCCACCATCGGATGTCACGAAAGTCTATAGCCAGTATCAAAATGTATCTTCTCTCAATGATCGTCTAATCAGCCGCCAGGTCCCTACTCAGGTTGAGAATGTCTTTGGCGGTTATACTGCGGTTGATGCTGTACAGCACCGCTTGCAATTGGTTAACGATATTTCCAACGCTATTAAGAAAAATGTTATTGGTCCGATTATTATTGATAGCGTTCAGGTGGAAAATATCGATTTCAGTGATGCGTATGAAAAAGCGGTAGAGGCCAGAATGACGGCTGAAGTTCAGGTTAAAACACGGGAACAAGAATTGGCGACCGAACAGGTTCAGGCCCAAATCCGTGTCACTCAGGCTCAGGCAGAAGCTGATGCCCAATTAGCCAACGCCAAAGCAGAAGCCGAAGCGACTCGTTTGCGCGGCCAGGCAGAAGCCGAAGCAATTAAAGCTCGCGCCGACGCGTTAGCCAGTAATCAAAACCTGATTGAACTGACCAAAGCCGAACGCTGGAACGGTGTATTACCAACAACCGTATTACCTTCTGGCACGTTACCGTTTATTGATACCACGCCAGGTAAATCAGGCCATTAATATTGCAGTTAAAATTGCCAGCCCATGCTCTATGCAAGGCTGGCAATTTATTTAACTATTTTCCTGAATCTTCTTAATAATGTTGGTGGTTGAACACCCATCTTCAAAGTTCAGCACCATCACTTCACCGCCATTGGCCCAGACTTCTTTACTCCCGGCAATATCATCCGGTTTGTAATCACCGCCTTTAACCAACAAATCTGGCAAAATCTGCCCAATTAAGCGTTGTGGTGTGTCTTCTTCAAACAGCACTACCCAATCCACGGCTTCCAGTGCACCCAACACGATCATACGTTGATCCTGCGGATTCACCGGACGGGTCTCCCCTTTCAGGCGTTTAGTTGAAGCATCACTATTTACTGCAACAATCAGGCGATCACCCAACTTACGGGCGTTGGCCAGATACGAAACATGGCCGGCGTGAAGAATGTCGAACACACCATTGGTCATGACGACTTTCTCACCACGTTTGCGCGCCGTCGCCACCGCTACTTTCAGTTCAGCTTCGGTCATTACACCAAAACCTGAATCGGCACGGCCACGCACAGCATTTTCCAGTTCAATTGGGGAAACGGTAGAAGTACCCAGTTTACCGACCACCACGCCTGCGGCTGCATTCGCAAAGTAGCACGCTTCTTCCAGGGTGTTGCCTGCGGCAAGGGTTGCCGCCAACACGCCAATTACCGTATCACCAGCACCGGTCACATCGTAAACTTCTTGCGCCTGAGTCGGCAGATGGAATGGCTCGATACCCGGCTGTAACAGCGTCATGCCATGTTCAGAACGGGTGATCAGCAACGCGGAAAAATCGTATTCCGCGATAAGTTTCATGCCGCGCTCCACCAGCTCTTCGTCATTCTTGCACTTACCAACAACCGCTTCAAATTCAGAGAGATTTGGCGTCAGCAGTGTTGCACCACGATAGCGATTAAAGTCAGTACCTTTTGGATCGATAAGCACTGGCACTTTGGCTGCTCGCGCAAGGCGAATCATGTGCTGAACACTTGCCAAGGCACCTTTTGCATAGTCAGACAGCACCAGCGCGCCAATATGTGGCAAAGCCTGGCTAATGCGTTCATGAATCGGTTCTGGGTCAACACCTTCAAAGCCTTCTTCAAAGTCGAGGCGAATCAGTTGCTGATTACGGGAAAGTACACGCAGTTTGGTGATTGTCGGGTGTGTCGGCACGGAAACAAAATCGCATTTAACGTTCACGCCAGCCAGCGTTTGGCTGAGCGCACGCGCGGCATCATCGATCCCTGTCAGGCCAACCAGGCGAGAATTTGCGCCTAACGAGGCAATGTTCATTGCCACGTTTGCCGCACCACCAGGCCGTTCTTCAATGTTGTCGACTTTCACCACTGGCACCGGAGCTTCCGGGGAAATGCGGCTTGTAGGGCCATACCAGTAGCGATCCAGCATCACATCACCAACTACCATGACGCCTGCACGGCTGTATTCGGGCAGCGTTACTTTCATTCCTGACTCTCCAGAGAGGGATAAAATTTTGTCGCGGATAATATCACAATTAGTGTTAAGCGCATGTTTGCGGCTCACTCAGCCACGTTTGCCAGCTTTTTAATACCTGCTCGCGTTCTTGAGTGAAAGTATCCATTGCCACATTCCCGGGCAGTTCCTGCAATGCCAGGTGATGGAGTTCATCGCGCAACGTGACATAAGCATGCGTCAGCGCTTTCGCTTCGTCATCACTCATGATGTCGTTTTGCGCCATTAATTCCAGAATGCGCACATTGTCTGACCAACGTGTCAGTTTTGGGGCCTGCGCCGCATAACGTAAAACCAGGTATTGAGTGATAAATTCGATATCGGTGATACCACCTTCATCAGCTTTAATATCAAAGCGTTCGATATTTTTCCCACCCAAATGCGCACGCATTTTTTCACGCATTTCTCGTACTTCAGTTTGTAGTTTTTCGCTTTCACGCCCAAGGCACAAAATATTGCGGCGGATGGCATCAAACTCCCGCTGCAACTGCGGGTCACCATACACAATACGCGCGCGAACCAGAGCCTGATGCTCCCAGGTCCAGGCTTCATTTTGCTGATAATCAGCAAAGGCTTCGGCAGTCGTTACCAGCATGCCAGCCGCACCAGACGGGCGTAAACGCGCATCCACTTCATACAAAATGCCTGATGACGTCCGGGTGCTGAACAAGTGCATCACACGCTGTGCGAGGCGCAAATAGAACTGGCGGCCATCGATTTCACGCTCACCATCCGTCATCACATCCGACGGGCAGTCATGCAGGAATACCAGGTCCAAATCAGAGCTATAACCCAGTTCCCAGCCACCGAGTTTGCCGTAGCCGACGACCGCGAAACCACGCCCTTCACGGTTTTGTAAGTGTTTTGGCTGGCCGTATCGCAAGACCATTTGCGCCCAGGCCTGCTGAACAACCGCGTCAATCATCGCTTCAGCAAGCCAGGTCAGATGGTCACTGACTTTCATCACCGGCAATGTACCGGTAATGTCAGCCGCCGCCACACGTAACAGCTGAGCCTGCTTAAACTGACGCAATGCTTCCAGTTGCTGCTCTTCATCGTCTTCAGGCACGCGCAGTAAATACTGGCGTAGCTCGTCACGATAAGCGTCCGTCGCGGTCGGTTGATAAAGCGTGTTCGGGTCGAGTAGTTCGTCGAGCAGCAACGGATAACGCGCCAGTTGGCTGGCAATCATCGGTGATGCCGCACACAGCGTGATCAAATGCTTCAGTGCGCCGGGATATTCCGTCAGCAGCTCAAGATAGGTGGTACGCGTGACAATGCCGAGCAGCAGCGGCGTCAGGCGTGATAATGGCAGTGGCGCGTCGTGGCGCGAACAAGCTTCACACAGCAAACGCGGCATGAGCTGATCCAGCACCTGGCGGCCACGCGGGCCAATGGTGCGTTTGTCAGTGTCCTGGCGAAAATCACTCACCAGACGTAACACTTCGCTACGCGCTTCCGGCGTTAAATGCTCCAGCACTGGCGTATTGGCATCAGCATCCAGCGCATCCTGCCACAGTTCGCGCCACGCTTCGGCGAGCTTATCTTCACCGGGTTCCGGTTCATCGTCGCCAATCAATTCGTTAAATACCTGCCGCACGGCATTCATATGCTGTTGCAGGGTTTCTTGCAGAGAATCCCAATTCTGCGCGTTCATGCCCCACGCCAGGCGAGCCTGGTTTAAATCATCACCAGGCAATGTTTGAGTCTGTTCGTCATTGATGCTTTGCAGCAAGTTTTCGAGGCGACGCAGATACAAATACGCCTCTTTCATTTTGGCCGCATCGCCTTCCGGCAGCAGGTGCAATTGTTGGATTGCTTCCAGCGTGGGTAGCAAAGAACGAGATTGCAACGACGGTTCTCGTCCACCGCGAATCAGTTGGAATACCTGGACAATAAACTCGGTTTCGCGAATGCCACCCGCGCCAAGTTTGATGTTGTCGGTCAGCCCTCTGCGACGCACTTCGCGGGCAATCATCCCTTTCATATTGCGCAGCGACTGAATGACGCTGAAATCAATGTAGCGACGGAAAACAAAAGGCCGCAGCATGTTGCGCAGCTCCTGGCTCCAGACGTCGTCGGTATCGCCCATAATTCGGGCTTTAACCATCGCGTAGCGTTCCCAGTCGCGGCCTTGCTCCTGGTAATAATCTTCCAGTGCGGCATAGCTCACCACCAACGGGCCACTGTCGCCAAACGGACGCAGGCGCATGTCAACACGGTAAACAAAGCCGTCTTGTGTTGGCTGGTCGAGGACTTTAATCAGCCGCTGACCCAGGCGAGTAAAGAACTGTGCGTTATCGAGTTCCCGCCGTCCGCCCTGTGTCGAGC
>NZ_JAHWLU010000193.1:0-4953 GCF_022134725.1 Buttiauxella sp. S19-1 | reverse complement strand
ATTTATTACAGTGAAATTTACTTTACAATAATTTATCAAATAAAATACAAACGTGATGTGTGACGTTAATAATGAGAATTATTATAAAAGTTAATATGACGAGAATTTAAAGAATTGGATATTGTGAAAATACGGTCTACAGGTCAGTTGGCGCTATGACACATTGCCATAGCGCTATTCAACCGTACGGGTCAATCAGCCCACTCAGGTTTGTTTAAAATGTGGTCCTGCCAGTCGCGCACTTCAGATTCTTTCACTGCGATATGACGCACAGAAATGCGTTCGCCGTGCATTGCCGCTTTTGAGCCAGTCAACAACGGGTGCCATGCTGGCAAGTCTTTGCCTTCAGCTAACAGACGATAAGCGCAAGTATGCGGAAGCCATTCGAAGGTAGGTAAATTGTCACGCGTTAGCTTGATGCAATCTGGCTCGTAGTCAAAGCGACGGGCATAGTTTTTACACTGGCAAGTTTTGATGTTTAACTGCTTGCAGGCAACGTTGGTGAAATAGATTTCATCCGTGTCTTCATCCATCAATTTATGCAAACAGCACTGGCCGCAGCCATCGCAGAGAGATTCCCACTCCGCATCACTCATTTCGTCAAGAGTTTTGCACTGCCAGAACGGCGCTGTTGTCATGATGGTGTCCTGTAATAAAAACAAGCGCACCTTATAAACAGTCTGAGCCGCAGATGCAAGTTTTGCCGCCCACAGGCGGCAAATTGATTATAGAACACGCGTAGTCAAACTACGGTTAGCAAAGCTCACTTCTAGTTCATCACCGCCGTTGAGCGGCCCAACACCTTCCGGGGTCCCGGTGAGAATGACATCTCCGGCACGCAGGGTGAAGAACCGACTCATATAGGCAATGAGTGGCACGATTTTATGGATCATATCGGAGGTACTGCCCTGCTGGCGGATTTCACCGTTGATCTTTAACGCAAGCTCTGAGTTTTGCGGATCGCCGCTAAGCTCACTGGCGAGAACAAAACCTGAAATCGGGCAAGAGTTATCAAACCCTTTGGACTTTTCCCACGGCTGGCCCGCTTTTTTAAGTTTGCCTTGTAAATCACGCAACGTAAGATCAAGCGCTACGCCATACCCTGCAATGGCTTTGGTCACATGCTCTTCCGTCGCCTTTCTCAACGTTGAGCCGATCAGAATTGCCAGCTCCACTTCATGGTGAACGGAACCCAAATCCTGCGGTAGAACCAACGGCTGACGAATATCGCACAGCGCACTCTCGGGCTTAATGAACAACACCGGCTCATCGGGCGTCACACTGCCCATCTCTTTGATATGTTTTGCGTAGTTACTGCCTACACATACTACTTTGCTGACCGGAAAATCCAGCAGCGCCCCCTGCCAGTTATGATGCTGATACATGCTTTCCTCTGCCTCGTTGCGTATATTGGGTATATAAGAACTGATGAGTCTGGGTTACTGCACAATCGCATCCGCCATTGTGCCGATACTTATCGCAAAGTAGTAAGAACGGTTCCAGTGCATAATTGTGCGGAAGTTGTTGTAGACCAGGAATGAGCGCCCCTGATTATCATCCGGTGTCACAATCCAGGCTTTTTTCTTCGACAGATGCAGTGGTGTGCCGTCTTTCTGTATGACACCTAATTTTCGCCACTGAGTGACGGTTTTGCCCTGGTTTGATTTAGTACCTGCAAGGGCACTATTGAAACCTTTAGGTAAAGTTATTTCTTTACCCCATGAGCCACCAGCTTGCCAACCTTCTTTTTTCAGGTAATTAGCCGTGGAAGCAAAAACATCGCTAGTGTTCTGCCAGATATCAATTTTCCCGTCACCATCGCCATCAGCACCGTAGTGCAGATAGGAAGTCGGCATAAACTGGTTTTGCCCCATCGCGCCTGCCCACGAGCCTTTCAACTCTTGTACCGGGATATGCCCCTGGTCGAGGATTTTCAGCGATGCCATCAACTCTTTGGTAAAAAAGGCTTCACGCCGCCCTTCAAAAGCGAGCGTTGCCAGTGCAGAAATGATGTCCTCTTTCCCTTGTATTTCACCAAACAAGCTTTCCATGGCCCATAAAGCCACAATGTACTGGCTTTGTACGCCAGTCCGCTCACTGACCTGGTTTAATTCACTTTGATGCTGGCGATACTGCACACGCGCTTTTTCAATCTTTTTCGGCGTGATCACTCGTGCCAGATATTCATCAAGCATGATTTTCTTTTCAAGCTGGTTCTGGTCAGATTTTATGACCCGATCAACAAAATGGACGTTGGCAAAAGCGCTGTTGATGGTGCGTTCACTGATACCCTGTGCTCGGGCCTGGGTCTTAAGGGTTTCAACAAAAGCGGGGAATTCGGCGGGATTACGCCCTTGTTCTGCAAGCGTGGTCGGCGCGGGCTTAGCCTCAGGCTGCGGCGCAATCGGTGTGTTTACAACAGATTGCGTCTGCGCATCGGCGGATGAAACGCTAAAACCACCCAGGATAAAGGCGATGACCGTTAAACAAATTGCTGGAGTATTCATTATTTTCCCCGCGGTTATTTGTTCTAAATATCATCTACCTTTATACCCGTCATACTTCAAGCTGCAGGGGCGTTGGCTGCACTCACAAACCCCAGTCACTTACTCAAGTAAGCTCCAGGGGATTTGCTCCCTTGCCGCCTACCTGCAACTCGTAGTATTTAGAGTATATGTATAGGAAAGAATTGGGCACTAGTCTGAAACTTATTTTTTCGGACTACTTTCGAGGTGCATTTTTAACAAACTTTCTGGGGGCGGTGGCAATTGTAAATAATAGCCCTGATCTTTGAGTGCTTGCTTTACTTTATCAAAATCAGCGTTGGCCAGTTTTTTACTGCCATCAAGCGGCAATATCATCGCCAATTGGGGTGTACCAAAACCTTTCATCAATTCTTCAGGAACCCGAGAGAAATCGTCTTTTTTTTCGACATATAGATATGTCTGGTCACGCTTGCTACTTCTGTAGATCACACAAAACATTTTTTTTACTCTATTTTCGCCAGATGGTGGCTTGCCTGAATATACCTGTGACTATAACATGCCAGATGTACTTCGGAATATCGTCCCACAGCTGTGGGGATTAAAACTGAATTGAGTAAGGCCAGGATGTCAAACACGCCAATCGAGTTAAAAGGCAGCAGTTTTACCTTATCAGTGCTTCATTTACATGACGCACAACCCGAGGTGATTCTCCAGGCCCTCCAGGAAAAAGTATCTCAGGCTCCAGCCTTTCTGAAAAATGCCCCGGTGGTGGTGAATGTTGCCAGTCTCGATGGTTCAGTTAACTGGAAAAAAGTCCAGCAAGCAGTGGTTTCTTCCGGTTTGCGTGTCGTCGGTATTAGTGGCTGTAAAGACGAAGCGCTGAAAAAAGAAATTGAGCGTGCGGGCTTGCCACTTCTGACGGAAGGGAAAGAAAAAAATTCACGTGCTAAGGCCGCGCCCGTTGAGATTGCCGCCCCTGTCGAACCCGTTGTTAACTCGATCACAAAAACACGTTTGATTGATACCCCGGTTCGTTCCGGTCAGCGCATTTATGCACCAAACTGTGATTTGATTATCACCAATCACGTCAGTGCCGGTGCAGAACTTATAGCTGATGGTAATATTCATGTTTACGGCATGATGCGTGGCCGTGCCCTGGCGGGTGCCAGCGGCGATCGTGATGCACAAATATTCTGTACAAATCTTGCTGCTGAGCTGGTCTCAATAGCGGGTGAATACTGGCTGAGTGAACAAATACCAGCTGATTATTATGGGAAAGCAGCACGCCTGAGTCTGGCGAGTGGTGCTCTCTCCGTTCAACCTTTGAATTAAGCCCTTTTAACAAGGAATTCCTTTATGGCACGCATTATTGTTGTTACATCGGGTAAAGGGGGCGTCGGTAAGACCACGTCCAGCGCGGCCATCGCTACAGGTTTGGCCCAGAAGGGAAGAAAAACCGTCGTAATCGATTTTGATATTGGCCTGCGTAACCTGGATTTGATTATGGGCTGCGAGCGTCGGGTGGTATACGATTTCGTCAACGTTATTCAGGGCGATGCCACATTAAATCAGGCGTTAATCAGAGATAAACGCACCGAGCAGCTTTATATTCTGCCGGCATCACAGACTCGTGACAAAGACGCACTCACGCGTGAAGGCGTGGCGAAAGTGCTTGAAGACCTGAAAAATATGGACTTCGAATTTATTGTTTGTGATTCCCCTGCAGGTATCGAAACTGGCGCATTAATGGCGCTCTATTTTGCTGATGAAGCGGTTATTACTACTAACCCTGAAGTTTCATCAGTACGAGATTCTGACCGAATTCTTGGTATTCTTTCTTCTAAATCTCGCCGTGCAGAAAACGGTGAAGCGCCGATTAAAGAACACCTGCTTCTTACTCGCTACAACCCAGGCCGTGTTAATCGCGGCGACATGCTAAGCATGGAAGATGTGCTGGAAATCCTGCGCATTCCACTGGTCGGGGTTATCCCGGAAGATCAATCTGTTCTGCGTGCGTCAAACCAGGGTGAGCCGGTCATTCTTGACCAGGAGGCTGATGCTGGTAAAGCTTACGCAGATACTGTTGAGCGCCTGCTTGGCGAAGATCGCCCTTTCCGCTTCATTGAAGAAGAGAAGAAAGGCTTCCTCAAACGCCTGTTCGGAGGATAAGTTATGGCATTACTAGACTTTTTTCTCTCACGGAAAAAGAACACCGCCAACATTGCAAAAGAACGTCTGCAAATTATCGTTGCAGAACGGCGCCGTGGTGATAGTGAACCGCATTATTTACCGCAGCTAAAACGCGATATTCTGGAAGTGATTTGCAAATACGTCAAAATCGATCCAGAGATGTTAACCGTCGTTCTTGATCAAAAAGATGACGATATTTCTGTTCTGGAGCTTAATGTCACGTTGCCAGAAGCACAGGAAGCAACAACAAAATCTGCGTGATGCAACTGCTCAAAAT
>NZ_JAHWLU010000192.1:0-5042 GCF_022134725.1 Buttiauxella sp. S19-1 | reverse complement strand
GCCCTAAATCATCGAACAGGGCGAGCGGATCGTCATTCAGCAACTGTTCAGCCGTTTTCCCCTCGATTGCTGTGAGTAACACCGCCAACAAACCGCGAACAATTCGCCCCTCACTATCCCCATAGAAATGCAGCGTGCCATTTGCCTGCAGGCTGTGACCCAACCAGACTCGGTTTTCACAGCCTGCAATTTCTATCTCATCGCGTTTGAGGTCTGCGGGAAGTGCCGGAAGTTGTTTCCCGAGCAGTATCAGCTGGCGATATTTATCTTCCCACTGCTGCAACGGAGCAAAAGTGACTCGTAAACTGTCAGCGGTGATCGATGTGCCAAAAGGGTGACCGGCTAAAAATCCACTTGTCATTTAATCCACCAAAATTTCCAGCGCGTTGTCGATGGCTTTGACCAGCGCATCGACATCAGCCTGAGTATTGTAGGGGGCAAAAGAAGCACGCAAGGTGCCAGCAACACCCAATGCGGCAAGCAAAGGCTGAGCACAATGCTGGCCAGCACGCAGTGAAATGCCCGATTCAGCCAACAGTGTAACCATGTCGTTGTGGTGAACACCTTCAAAATCAAATGCTAACAGGCTCGAGTCCTGGCAGCGGAAGCTGCGAAAACCCGGTCGCTTTGCCAGTTCTGCTTCGGCAAGCGTCGCCAGCCCACGGCTATATGTTTCAGCTTCGGTTAAATCAACGCTTTCGAGCCATTCAAGTGCTGCACTCAGGCCAATAACTCCCGCAACGTTTGGCGTACCCGCTTCAAAACGATATGGCACAGGCTGCGTTTTAAATCCTTCAAATGAGACATGCGTAATCATTTTCCCGCCGCCTAGCCACGGAGACATCTCTTCGAGCAGCGCAGTTTTTCCATAGAGCGCACCGATGCCGGTTGGGCCATACAGTTTGTGGGCGGAGAAAGCGTAAAAATCGATATCTAACGCTTGTACATCCGGTGGGCAATGCACCACACCTTGTGCGCCGTCAACCATGACAGCAGCGCCTGCTTCATGGGCAAGTGTAATCGCTTTGGCCAGATCCGGGCAGCCGCCGGTGACGTTAGACATTTGCCCCAACGCGAGGATTTTGGTTCGTGCGTTAAGTAACGCGGGCAATTTGCTTAAATCGGCGAGGTAATCTTTGCCAAGCGGTAGCTTGATAATTTTCGCGCCAGTTTGTTCTGCAACCATTAACCACGGCACAAAGTTGGCGTGGTGCTCGGCTTCGCTAACAATAATTTCGTCGCCAGCTTGCAGGCGAGGGCGTGCGTAGCATTGAGCGACCATGTTGATCGCTTCGGTAGTGCCACGTGTCCAGACGATGTCTTTGCCCGAAGGTGCGTTGAGCAGCGCAGCGACGCTATCACGAGCGGCTTCATAACGCTCAGTAAGGCGTTGTGCTTCGGCAAATTGGCTACGATGAACATTACCGGCGCTCAGGCTATAAAACTGCTGAGTCGCTTCAATGACGGCGCGAGGTTTAAGGGTGGTTGCGGCACTGTCGAGATAGACACCAGCATCAGCCAGCGCCGGAAACTGGCTGCGAAAACTGGCGGGATTGAATGTTTTCATGATTTTCCTCGTATCACTATGAGACGATCGTGGCGCATTTGTCTTAATCGCACAAGGGATCAATGACCTTCGGAATAGTCTGCTTAGCCAGGCAAGCTCGTGAAAGAGGGTTATGCTGAATAATGTTAGGTGAATCTTTCACCCTGGTTATTTTTAAGAGTTAATCAGCATTAATCGCTACTAAGGAGAAGAATATGAACAAGGCAGCCGCAGCAGTATCAGCAGGTCTAATGGTTCTTGCTCTTTCAGCATGTTCAAGCCCGAACTACGTGATGCACACCAATGATGGTCGAAGCATCGTCGCTGATGGCAAACCTCACACCGATGACGAGACAGGGATGATTCAGTACAAAGATGCTAATGGGAACAAACAGCAGATTAACCGTACTGACGTCAAAGAGATGGTTGAGTTGGAACAGTAATCTTTTTGCTCAAACTTCAGGTTGTTCAAACTACAGATTACTCAAACTACAGGCAAAAAAAAGCACCGCAATTAGCGGTGCTACATTAATCACTATGGACAGACAGGGTAAATGTACAGGAAGTGAAAAAGGGGTAGCGAAGCTACCGGGGTCTGGAATGCCAGACCAATTGCAAACACAACAACACAACATCACAACCGTAAGCCAAAAGCCCTCCGAAACACGCATTCCAGATAACTTTTCGTTCCGGCTCAGGAAGTGACGCCACTATAGGTATTTGCTGGTGCATCCTCAACGGACAATTTATAATGGCTCAGATAAAAAAAACTAATAGGTTAATTAACTTCACCTGTTTGTTAATAGACTTTAACATTTAAGCCAATCAACTATGTCCAAGCGTTTGCCACCTTTAAATGCCTTACGTGTCTTTGATGCTGCAGCTCGTCACCTGAGTTTTACTAAAGCGGCCGAAGAATTATTCGTGACTCAGGCCGCCGTGAGCCACCAGATAAAGTCCCTGGAGGATTTTCTGGGCCTAAAATTGTTTCGTCGTCGCAACCGCTCGTTGCTGCTGACGGAAGAAGGGCAGAGTTACTATCTGGACATCAAAGAGATATTCTCACAGTTAACCGAGGCCACTCGTAAGCTGCAGGCTCGTAGCGCCAAGGGGGCGTTAACGGTCAGTCTGTTGCCAAGTTTTGCCATTCATTGGTTAGTGCCACGCCTCACTAGCTTTAATACAGCTTATCCGGGAATCGACGTTCGTATACAGGCGGTTGACCGTCAGGAAGATAAACTTTCAGATGATGTCGACGTCGCGATTTTTTACGGACGCGGCAACTGGCCGGGCTTGCGTGTGGAAAAACTGTACGCAGAGTATCTGCTACCGGTTTGTTCACCCATGCTGTTAACGGGCGACAAGCCGATCAAAACCCCAGAAGATTTAGCCCATCATACTTTGCTGCATGATGCGTCTCGTCGTGACTGGCAGACCTACACCCGCCAATTGGGGGTAAGCCATATCAATGTGCAGCAAGGTCCGATATTTAGCCACAGCGCGATGGTGCTGCAGGCTGCGATTCACGGGCAAGGCATTGCTTTGGCAAATAATGTGATGGCGCAATCGGAAATTGAAGCGGGTCGTTTGGTTTGCCCATTCAATGATGTTCTGGTGAGTAAAAATGCCTTTTATCTTGTTTGTCATGACAGCCAGGCAGAACTGGGTAAAATAGCGGCCTTCAGGCAGTGGATTCTGGCGAAAACCGCGAGCGAACAAGAAAAATTCCGTTTTCGCTACGATCAATAAGCAAACCAGTGCGTAGGCATGCCACTACGCCTTACTTTAGGGTTACACCATGACCAGCCGATTCATGCTGATTTTTACTGCGATTAGCGGTTTTATCTTTGTCGCCCTCGGCGCCTTTGGGGCACATGTATTAAGCAAAACGCTTGGTGTTGTCGAGATGGGGTGGATTCAAACCGGTCTCGAATATCAAGCATTTCATACATTAGCGATTTTTGGTCTGGCCGTTGCCATGCAGCGCCGGATCAGCATTTGGTTTTACTGGAGCAGCGTATTTATGGCGCTCGGTACTGTTCTATTCAGCGGCAGTCTTTATTGCCTGGCGCTGTCTCACTTACGCCTGTGGGCGTTTGTTACTCCCGTCGGTGGGATGAGTTTTCTCGCCGGTTGGATCTTGATGTTGATTGGTGCAATGCGCCTGAAACGTAGGGGCGCAAGCCATGAATAAAGTTATTTTGTACTGCCGACAAGGTTTTGAGAAAGAGTGTGCGGCAGAGATTACCGATAAAGCCAACCAGCGTGGCGTGTACGGTTTTGCACGTGTAAAAGAAAACAGCGGTTATGTGGTTTACGAATGTTATCAGCAAGATGATGCTGACAAACTGGCGCGTGAATTGCCGTTCAGGGATTTGATCTTTGCCCGTCAAATGTTCGTTGCCAGTGAACTGCTTAAAGATCTTCCAACCGACGATCGCATTACACCGATCACCGGCATGTTGACGGGTATGGTCGAGAAAGGCGGCGATCTACGCGTGGAAGTGGCCGATACCAACGAAAGCAAAGAACTGATGAAGTTCTGCCGTAAGCTGACGGTGCCATTGCGCACCAGCCTGCGCGAAGCCGGTATTCTGACCAATTACGAAACGCCAAAACGCCCGGTAGTGCATGTGTTCTTTATTGCACCGGGTTGCTGCTACACCGGCTATTCGTATACCACGAACAACTCGCCTTTCTATATGGGCATCCAGCGTCTGAAATTGCCTTCCGAGGCACCAAGCCGTTCAACGCTGAAACTGGAAGAAGCTTTCCATACTTTCATTCCTGCTGATGAGTGGGACGAGCGTCTGGCAAACGGGATGCACGCCGTTGACCTTGGAGCCTGTCCAGGCGGTTGGACTTACCAATTAACGCAACGCAACATGTGGGTTTGTTCTGTCGATAACGGCCCAATGGCGCAAAGCCTGATGGACACCGGGCAAGTGACCTGGTTGCAGGAAGATGGTTTTAAATATAAGCCAACCCGCAACAACATTTCCTGGATGGTTTGCGACATGGTTGAGAAACCGGCGAAAGTGGCGAGTCTGATGGCGACGTGGTTAGTGAATGGCTGGTGTCGCGAAACCATTTTCAACCTCAAGTTGCCAATGAAGAAGCGCTATGAAGAAGTGTCGCAAAACCTGGCGTTGATTCATGAAAAACTGGCAGAACATGGTATCAGCGCCGAGATTCAGGCACGCCAGTTGTACCATGACCGTGAAGAGGTGACTGTACACGTGCGCCGTATGTGGGCTGCAGTGGGCGGCCGTCGCGACGAGCGTTAATTTAATCACCCTCACCCCGGCCCTCTCCCTTAGGGAGAGGGGGAAAACCAGACGGTTCCCTCTTCCTGTGGGTGGGGGCTAGGGTGAGGGCGTCCCACCTGGTAAACGTAACTGCTGCAAATTCCCATCAAGCACCAAGTCCGTCTGCAACTTTGCCACCTGGCGGCTGATAAAAGCACTTTCCCGATGCTGTTCTAACTTCTTACGCC
>NZ_JAHWLU010000191.1:0-5065 GCF_022134725.1 Buttiauxella sp. S19-1 | reverse complement strand
GGTTTTGTTTTTTTAACAACATACCAGCTACACGAATGATGCGGTTCCCGGTTAAAGCCGTGCCGCTTCTGCCTATCGAGGAATAACGGTAGGCAATCATTAGCAGCAACCAAAAAAGGAGTTAAAACTATGCCTACCCCTTGTTATATATCAATCAATGGTCTGACCCAGGGAAACATCACTGCCGGTGCATTTACCGCCGATTCTGTCGGTAATATTTACGTTCAGGGCCACGAAGATGAAATGCTAGTGCAGGAATTTCTGCATAACGTGACCGTCCCAACTGACCCGCAATCTGGTCAGCCAAGCGGTCAACGGGCGCACAAGCCGTTCATTTTCACCGTAGCACTGAACAAAGCTGTGCCGTTGTTATACAACGCACTGGCAAGCGGTGAAATGCTACCAACGACTGAACTGCACTGGTGGCGTACCTCGGTTGAAGGCAAGCAAGAGCATTATTTCACTACGCGCCTGACAGATTCGACCATCGTCGATATCAATCTGCATATGCCGCACTGCCAGGATCCGAGCCAGCGAGAATTTACCCAACTGCTCGCAGTGTCACTGGCATACCGCAAGATCGAGTGGGAACACGTCAAGTCAGGCACTTCCGGTGCTGATGACTGGCGCGCACCGCTGGAAGCGTAAGTGTCAAAGTGAACTAACAACATTCTGCCTTATAGGCAGAATGTTGTTTTTGTATCTATCCGTAAGCTGAAAGATCTGTCCTAAAAAAGAAGTTACGTTTTTCACGGGAGCTGGCATAAGCCGTCCCCCCTGCCGGTAGCATGTCTGAATAGAAACGTATCGCTTTACATTCACAGTCACTTTCCTGCGGTTAGTCTGTTTTTCCTGTGAACTCAGGGAGGTTGTTATGTCATTAAAAGGGCTGCGTTTCACACTGGAGGTAGACGGCCAGGCGCCGGATACGTTCGCGGTTGTCAACTTTTTGCTAATGCAAAAATATTCTTTACCATTTGTTCTGGACGTAGATGTTGTCAGTAAGTCATTTGATCGGGAAGCGAAAGTTTTACTGGAAAAGAACGTCACACTGACCATCTGGCAGGGAATGAAGGCACTGCGTTCTGTCAAAGGTGTTATAGCCAGCTTTGGGATGCAAAATAATGACCAATGGCAGATGCAATACCGCTTCAGAATTCACCCAACCCTGTGGCGCTGTGGTTTGCGACAGAACTTTCGTATATTCCAGCAACAAGATATCAAGGCAATCTCAAGCACTCTGCTTAATGAAAATGGTGTGACTGATTGGTCTCCATCCTTTTATCAAAAGCATTCTCCGCGAGAATTCTGCGTGCAATACGGCGAATCAGATTTAGATTTTCTGAATCGACTGTGGTCCGAAGAGGGGATTTTCTTTTATGACAAAATGTCCGCAGATGGGCCGAACCAAAAACTGACACTGTGTGATGATGTGGCAGGCCTATCCAAGTTACCGAATCCCATTTCGTTCAACCCGAATACGACAACCGAAGTCACTGATGAATGTATCAGCGTGTTCTGTTACGAGGCGAATGTCCGGCCTTCATCAGTTATGAGCCAGGATTACACCTTTAAAGTTCCAGGGTGGCAAGGGCAATACCAACAGAAAGGTATAAACCTAAATAACCAGTTCTCACAATATGAAATCTTTGACTATCCAGGCAGGTTCAAGGATGAGCAACACGGCCAGGATTTTACTCGCTACCAGATGGACGGGCTGCGTAACGATGCAGAAAAAGGCACCGGAACCACTAACTCACCGAAACTATGGCCTGGAACAAACTTCACGCTGGTGAAGCATCCGCAGGAACCTCTGAACCGTAGTTGGCAGATCGTCAGCAGTATTATCACGGGTGCCCAACCTCAGGCACAACATGGTAATCAGGGACAAGGAACCACACTAAGCAACCAGTTCACAGCAATACCAGCAGACAGAACCTGGCGCATTTCACCTCGATCTAAACCTAAAGTAGATGGCCCCCAAAGCGCCATTGTCACAGGCCCAGCCGGTGAAGAAATTTTTTGTGACGAACATGGCCGGGTACGAGTGAAATTCCACTGGGACAGATACAACCCAAAAACTGAAGACAGTTCCTGCTGGGTTCGGGTATCACAGGCCTGGGCAGGCGCGGGGTTTGGCAACCTGGCTATCCCGCGTATAGGTCAAGAAGTGATCGTGGACTTCCTCAATGGCGACCCGGATCAGCCCATCATTATGGGACGGACTTATCATCAGGATAACCGTTCTCCAGGCGGCCTGCCTGGCACCAAAACTCAGATGACTATTCGTTCGAAAACCTACAAAGGCGATGGTTTTAATGAACTGCGCTTTGAAGATGCAACCGGTAAGGAACAGGTTTACATCCACGCCCAGAAAGACATGCAAACGGAAGTGCTGCATGACAGGACAACGACAGTAAACCACGACCATACCGAAACCGTGAAGAATAACCAGACGGTCACCGTTGTGGTCGGTCAGACCATCAATGTGGGGAGTAAGAAGGAAGGTGGTCATGACCAGAAAATCACTGTCTCCCATGATCAAAAGATAGCTGTGCAGAATGATCAGACGCTGGATATCACGGAAAATCGCGAGAAAAACGTCGGAGGAGATCAGAAAGCAGTCATCGCCGGTGAAGATAATGAAACGGTAAAAAAGTCTCAAAAAATCAAGGTAGAACAGAACTATGCGCTTGATGTGGACCACGAAACCCAAATTAAATCAGTGGATAAAATCGAACTAATATGCGGTTCCAGCTCCATCACGCTGGAAAACAGCGGGAAGGTCATCATCAAAGGTACCGAATTTGAATTCACTGCCAGCGGTCCCGTGGAGATCAAGGGTAAAGATGTTCATCTTAATTAAAAGCAGCTCAGCATATTAAAAAATTAGTGAACGTCATGACAGATAAGGAGAACTCATGTCTGTTTTACCTGAACCCAAATTACGTATTCTGGATAATCAGACGGGTTTGACTACTTTTCAGTACGACAAAATGGCTCCGGGAAAGGTGTTTCATGATGTTGTAGTAGTGAAAGCCAGCTTTAATCTGCTACCTGGTGGCCTTTGCCCTATTCCCCAGCCAGCAGTACTGTTTCTTGCTGATAAATACCGCCAGCCTGATGACCCAATGAGTTCTTCTCTGCTTCAGGCAGGGGATCTTGTTTTGGGTAAACCCGGTACCGATATATTGGTTACTGGGTCAGTTTATGCCGATTGCCCCACACAACATTTTCAGACAGGTTTACGCATCAGCAACCGTCACAACACGCTGGTTGATTACACCTGCATAGCCACTGGAAAGCGTTGCTGGCAACACACTGAACGGCTGGGATGGCATATGAGTGAACCCGCCCTGACAGAACACGTTCCGATTGCCTACGAACTAGCCTATGGCGGACGCAACGTAATTCCTGATACCCCACCTGAAGAGTGGGAAATTTATGCCCCTAATCCTTCAGGCAATGGTTTTAGTTTTGCAGGCTACTCAACTGATGACCAGTTCCCCGCCCCGCAGTGGGAACCAAAAGAACATCAAATCGGTACAAAACCGCCACTGACCGGTTTTGGCCCCGTGGCCCGCCATTGGTTAAGTCGTCAAAAATATGCCGGAGCGTATGATGAAAAATGGCGGGATCAACTCAAAGATAACCCACCCTATCTGGATTATCCCGATGACTTTGACCTGCGCTTTTTTCAGTGCGCGCATCCTTCACTGCAAAGCTCAACCCCACTAAATGGAAATGAGAAACTTGAATTTTTCCATCTAATTAAAGGCATTCCACATCTTGGAACCTGGCTACCCGCCCTTGGTATTGCAGCGTACTGGCAGGAAGGCATAACCGCTCGACAGTCTATGTTGCCTCTGGATACCGTACATATCGCTACCGACGAAAACACCGGGCAAGGGCGTATCGACCTCGTGTGGCGCTGGAGCAAACCGCATCATCTGAATATCCATGAACTGCTTCTACGGACTGTTCAACTGCCAGAACCAGAACAGCATTCCGCTTAAGGAGAACTGATATGGCTATAAAACATATTGCTGATGCCGAAAATGAGTTCATCGTCGTCAACGTGACACCGGATTTTTGCATAGTCGGATTAACCGTCATTCCTTTCGATATCGTCCAAAAATTATCTTCCGAAAAAATATCTTATTCCAAAACAGTTTTTGCCCGGGGAAAGAAGGTACTGATGATAGATAGCATCATCCAGGGCGTGGAAGGTAACGCAGGGGTTGGTGTCCAGTCAGGTGTATCGCTCAGTAATGGCCACTGCAAAGTGCTAACTGGTGCCACCACGGTCTTCACTGAAGGCCGCCAGACTGCACGACATCTGGATGAAGTTCTGATGAATGGAAAAGTCTGAAACGAAACCGTCATTCAACAACCTGACGACGGACTATGCCAGTAAGGAGGGCAACCCATGGCCGATTTTAACCCCAACGGAACACTGGGGCGTATCTACACGCTGACCGGTATCTGTAAACCACAGAAGATGCTGACCAAACAACCCGGCATCTGTGAAGCTTATCTGAAGAATATCTTCAAAGAATACGACGAAAAAGACATCCTGAAAAAGATGGCAGATAAAAGCTATCAGGGCAATGTGAACGCTGGTAATTCATTCAGAAACCAGTGCGAAGCTTTACCCAGCCAGATGCCCGAGCAGGACCTTAATGACCTGCAAAAGTTGCTCAACGATTACGTTGATCACAACATGCCTCCCGAAGATATCTATCGCATCCGCCACCTTCATAACCTCTATGAAAGAGTTTATCGTCCCGGCCCCAGGCTAGAAGCTCCGATTACGGAAGCTGAGCAGCAATGGCTTCTGCAAAACAGCAATGACATCGTCATGGCTCTCCTTGCCCCTCCGTTCAACCTGCCTGCATTCTTAACAAAGATGGCGGGGGGAACACCGCAACAGGTTTCTGGCGCCCTTGAAACTGGTGCCGTGCTATCTGATATGGCGGGTATGGCTGCTGGCATGAAGCAAAAACCGCCACCGGCACCTCTCTTAGCTAATGAGGGAGTATTTATTCAAGGTAAAGGACTGGGA
>NZ_JAHWLU010000190.1:0-5212 GCF_022134725.1 Buttiauxella sp. S19-1 | reverse complement strand
TAACTCACTGCTCTTTAACAATTTATCAGACAATCTGTGTGGGCACTCGCAGGATTGATATCTCAGATACCTTCGGGTATCAAAAAAATATCAAGTCTTGAAGAGTGACCAAGCAGTAATTCATTTAAGTGAATTATTACGAAAGTTAATTTTTGAGCACCGCTTCACGAGTTGAAGCAAATCAAGCTTTTAATTGAAGAGTTTGATCATGGCTCAGATTGAACGCTGGCGGCAGGCCTAACACATGCAAGTCGAGCGGTAGCACAGGGAGCTTGCTCCTGGGTGACGAGCGGCGGACGGGTGAGTAATGTCTGGGAAACTGCCTGATGGAGGGGGATAACTACTGGAAACGGTAGCTAATACCGCATAACGTCTTCGGACCAAAGAGGGGGACCTTCGGGCCTCTTGCCATCAGATGTGCCCAGATGGGATTAGCTAGTAGGTGAGGTAATGGCTCACCTAGGCGACGATCCCTAGCTGGTCTGAGAGGATGACCAGCCACACTGGAACTGAGACACGGTCCAGACTCCTACGGGAGGCAGCAGTGGGGAATATTGCACAATGGGCGCAAGCCTGATGCAGCCATGCCGCGTGTATGAAGAAGGCCTTCGGGTTGTAAAGTACTTTCAGCGAGGAGGAAGGCATTGTGGTTAATAACCGCAGTGATTGACGTTACTCGCAGAAGAAGCACCGGCTAACTCCGTGCCAGCAGCCGCGGTAATACGGAGGGTGCAAGCGTTAATCGGAATTACTGGGCGTAAAGCGCACGCAGGCGGTCTGTCAAGTCGGATGTGAAATCCCCGGGCTCAACCTGGGAACTGCATTCGAAACTGGCAGGCTAGAGTCTTGTAGAGGGGGGTAGAATTCCAGGTGTAGCGGTGAAATGCGTAGAGATCTGGAGGAATACCGGTGGCGAAGGCGGCCCCCTGGACAAAGACTGACGCTCAGGTGCGAAAGCGTGGGGAGCAAACAGGATTAGATACCCTGGTAGTCCACGCCGTAAACGATGTCGACTTGGAGGTTGTTCCCTTGAGGAGTGGCTTCCGGAGCTAACGCGTTAAGTCGACCGCCTGGGGAGTACGGCCGCAAGGTTAAAACTCAAATGAATTGACGGGGGCCCGCACAAGCGGTGGAGCATGTGGTTTAATTCGATGCAACGCGAAGAACCTTACCTACTCTTGACATCCACAGAATTCGGCAGAGATGCCTTAGTGCCTTCGGGAACTGTGAGACAGGTGCTGCATGGCTGTCGTCAGCTCGTGTTGTGAAATGTTGGGTTAAGTCCCGCAACGAGCGCAACCCTTATCCTTTGTTGCCAGCGGTTCGGCCGGGAACTCAAAGGAGACTGCCAGTGATAAACTGGAGGAAGGTGGGGATGACGTCAAGTCATCATGGCCCTTACGAGTAGGGCTACACACGTGCTACAATGGCGCATACAAAGAGAAGCGACCTCGCGAGAGCAAGCGGACCTCATAAAGTGCGTCGTAGTCCGGATCGGAGTCTGCAACTCGACTCCGTGAAGTCGGAATCGCTAGTAATCGTAGATCAGAATGCTACGGTGAATACGTTCCCGGGCCTTGTACACACCGCCCGTCACACCATGGGAGTGGGTTGCAAAAGAAGTAGGTAGCTTAACCTTCGGGAGGGCGCTTACCACTTTGTGATTCATGACTGGGGTGAAGTCGTAACAAGGTAACCGTAGGGGAACCTGCGGTTGGATCACCTCCTTACCTAATAGATACGAACTTGCGTAGTGCTCACACAGATTGTCTGATAGAAAACGAGCAGTAAAACCTTATAGGCTTGTAGCTCAGGTGGTTAGAGCGCACCCCTGATAAGGGTGAGGTCGGTGGTTCAAGTCCACTCAGGCCTACCAAACTTCTCTCCATGCTGTGTTGCGACCCCGCTCACATACTTTAGTATGCTTCGCGGTGACGCGCCTTGCCTGATGAGAAGTTAAAGGTAAATCAAAGGTTTTACGAAATCGATGGGGCTATAGCTCAGCTGGGAGAGCGCCTGCCTTGCACGCAGGAGGTCAGCGGTTCGATCCCGCTTAGCTCCACCATCATTTCATGCTCACCCAATACTTCTAAGTGTACTGTTTAACAGTGTGCTGAGAAGTATTTGCTCTTTAAAAATCCGGAACAAGCTGAAAATTGAAACGACACACTGTTTCCTTTCTCCGTAATAAGAAAGGAAAATGCGGTGTGTTCGAGTCTCTCAAATTTTCGCAACATCGATTGTGTCTTACGAGACATCTTCGGGTTGTGAGGTTAAGCGACTAAGCGTACACGGTGGATGCCCTGGCAGTCAGAGGCGATGAAGGACGTGCTAATCTGCGATAAGCGTCGGTAAGGTGATATGAACCGTTATAACCGACGATTTCCGAATGGGGAAACCCAGTGCAATTCGTTGCACTATCGTTAAGTGAATACATAGCTTAACGAAGCGAACCGGGGGAACTGAAACATCTAAGTACCCCGAGGAAAAGAAATCAACCGAGATTCCCCCAGTAGCGGCGAGCGAACGGGGAGCAGCCCAGAGTCTGAATCAGTTTGTGTATTAGTGGAAGCGTCTGGAAAGTCGCAGGGTACAGGGTGATACTCCCGTACACAAAAATGCACATGCTGTGAACTCGAAGAGTAGGGCGGGACACGTGGTATCCTGTCTGAATATGGGGGGACCATCCTCCAAGGCTAAATACTCCTGACTGACCGATAGTGAACCAGTACCGTGAGGGAAAGGCGAAAAGAACCCCGGCGAGGGGAGTGAAACAGAACCTGAAACCGTGTACGTACAAGCAGTGGGAGCCTCTTTTATGGGGTGACTGCGTACCTTTTGTATAATGGGTCAGCGACTTATATTCTGTAGCAAGGTTAACCGTATAGGGGAGCCGCAGGGAAACCGAGTCTTAACTGGGCGTTAAGTTGCAGGGTATAGACCCGAAACCCGGTGATCTAGCCATGGGCAGGTTGAAGGTTGGGTAACACTAACTGGAGGACCGAACCGACTAATGTTGAAAAATTAGCGGATGACTTGTGGCTGGGGGTGAAAGGCCAATCAAACCGGGAGATAGCTGGTTCTCCCCGAAAGCTATTTAGGTAGCGCCTCGTGAACTCATCTTCGGGGGTAGAGCACTGTTTCGGCTAGGGGGCCATCCCGGCTTACCAACCCGATGCAAACTCCGAATACCGAAGAATGTTATCACGGGAGACACACGGCGGGTGCTAACGTCCGTCGTGAAGAGGGAAACAACCCAGACCGCCAGCTAAGGTCCCAAAGTCATGGTTAAGTGGGAAACGATGTGGGAAGGCACAGACAGCCAGGATGTTGGCTTAGAAGCAGCCATCATTTAAAGAAAGCGTAATAGCTCACTGGTCGAGTCGGCCTGCGCGGAAGATGTAACGGGGCTAAACCATGCACCGAAGCTGCGGCAGCGACACTTATGTGTTGTTGGGTAGGGGAGCGTTCTGTAAGCCGTTGAAGCTGGACTGTGAGGTCTGGTGGAGGTATCAGAAGTGCGAATGCTGACATAAGTAACGATAAAGCGGGTGAAAAACCCGCTCGCCGGAAGACCAAGGGTTCCTGTCCAACGTTAATCGGGGCAGGGTGAGTCGACCCCTAAGGCGAGGCCGAAAGGCGTAGTCGATGGGAAACAGGTTAATATTCCTGTACTCGGTGTTACTGCGAAGGGGGGACGGAGAGGGCTATGTTAGCCGGGCGACGGTTGTCCCGGTTTAAGCATGTAGGCGGAGAGTTTAGGTAAATCCGGACTCTTATTCAACGCTGAGGTGTGATGACGAGGTACTACGGTACTGAAGTAACAAATGCCGCACTTCCAGGAAAAGCCTCTAAGCATCAGGTAACATCAAATCGTACCCCAAACCGACACAGGTGGTCAGGTAGAGAATACCAAGGCGCTTGAGAGAACTCGGGTGAAGGAACTAGGCAAAATGGTGCCGTAACTTCGGGAGAAGGCACGCTGTCGGTAGGTGAAGCGATTTACTCGTGGAGCTGAAGGCAGTCGAAGATACCAGCTGGCTGCAACTGTTTATTAAAAACACAGCACTGTGCAAACACGAAAGTGGACGTATACGGTGTGACGCCTGCCCGGTGCCGGAAGGTTAATTGATGGGGTTAAGCGCAAGCTGAAGCTCTTGATCGAAGCCCCGGTAAACGGCGGCCGTAACTATAACGGTCCTAAGGTAGCGAAATTCCTTGTCGGGTAAGTTCCGACCTGCACGAATGGCGTAATGATGGCCAGGCTGTCTCCACCCGAGACTCAGTGAAATTGAAATCGCTGTGAAGATGCAGTGTACCCGCGGCAAGACGGAAAGACCCCGTGAACCTTTACTATAGCTTGACACTGAACACTGGTCCTTGATGTGTAGGATAGGTGGGAGGCTTTGAAGCGAGGACGCCAGTTCTTGTGGAGCCAACCTTGAAATACCACCCTTTAATGGCTGGTGTTCTAACGTAGACCCCTAATCGGGGTTGCGGACAGTGTCTGGTGGGTAGTTTGACTGGGGCGGTCTCCTCCTAAAGCGTAACGGAGGAGCACGAAGGTTAGCTAATCACGGTCGGACATCGTGAGGTTAGTGCAAAGGCATAAGCTAGCTTGACTGCGAGAGTGACGGCTCGAGCAGGTGCGAAAGCAGGTCTTAGTGATCCGGTGGTTCTGAATGGAAGGGCCATCGCTCAACGGATAAAAGGTACTCCGGGGATAACAGGCTGATACCGCCCAAGAGTTCATATCGACGGCGGTGTTTGGCACCTCGATGTCGGCTCATCACATCCTGGGGCTGAAGTAGGTCCCAAGGGTATGGCTGTTCGCCATTTAAAGTGGTACGCGAGCTGGGTTTAGAACGTCGTGAGACAGTTCGGTCCCTATCTGCCGTGGGCGCTGGAGAATTGAGGGGGGCTGCTCCTAGTACGAGAGGACCGGAGTGGACGCATCACTGGTGTTCGGGTTGTCATGCCAATGGCATTGCCCGGTAGCTAAATGCGGAAAAGATAAGCGCTGAAAGCATCTAAGCGCGAAACTTGCCCCGAGATGAGTTCTCCCTGACCCTTTAAGGGTCCTGAAGGAACGTTGAAGACTACGACGTTGATAGGCTGGGTGTGTAAGCGTAGCGATACGTTGAGCTAACCAGTACTAATGATCCGTGAGGCTTAACCTTACAACACCGAAGGTGTTTTGGTTGAGAGACTA
>NZ_JAHWLU010000189.1:0-5230 GCF_022134725.1 Buttiauxella sp. S19-1 | reverse complement strand
AAACCTCCATTTTGCCTCCGTGTCAGGGTCGGTTGCGATTCGTTCCAGACGATCGCGCCCTCCAGCCGTTCCCGACGGCTGGACCCTGCCACCTGGAGTCAAAATGGAGGCGATTTAAGCCGGACCCAAAATTCAAGGACAAAGTCAAAAACCAGACCGGTTTTGACCTTGTCCCCGGCTTCAATCGCGCCGTTTTTTACCCTTCAGTCGGGGTCACGTGGCCGGGAGCCACGTGAGAGAGCGATCGTCGGGAACGAATCGCGAACGCCCCCGAATGTTGGGTGAAAAACGGTGTTTACCGCTTTAGCGGCGATTGATTTGCCGGGCGCCTGGATTATTAAGGAGTTGGCGTTAACTCCTTAATACGTTCACCGTTTTCGGGAATTAAAGAGATAACTGAACGCACGGGTGAACGGAAAACCTGCGGGGCTTACAGATCTCGCCCCGACAAGATTGCCAGGGCGAGTTGTGTATAAGAGACAGCCATTAAGCGAGGGAAATCACCATTACTGCATGGAGCTTTGTGCAGCCGAGTACGCCTGCATAAATGCCTGATGCTGTGATGCCAGCGGAGCAATCAGCGAGTTGTACTGGCTTGCCTGCTGTGAGGTTGGGAACTGAATGCCGCCTGCGGTAAAACCAACCTGAGTTCCCTGCTGCTGGATGAAATCACCCACTTGCACCAGTTGAGCGGTAAAGGTTTGTGCCGCAGGAATCAGTGGAGCCATCGCCGCTGCCGGACCCGTAACCACTTTCTGATATACCTGATCGTAAACGGGTTTCAGTTCGTCGGCTTGCTTCAGGGTGGAGCGAGCGCTGTCTGCCTGCATTTTGGCATTCTGTACTTGCTGACCTAATACGTTAAGTGAGCCATTTGCCTGACGCAGTGGACCGCTCTGGGTCATATAATCTTGCGGCACACGAATACTGTTTACGCTATCGGCGACCGGCTTCATGCCATCGTCCATAACCTGGTTCATCTGTTGGGAGAAGCCATACAGAATCGCGTAATCAGAAACCAGCGGGCCAAATTGCTTTTTCTGATCGGTAGTCAGCGTCGGTAAACGTTCACCGCTGCGCATCGCCGTATTTTGCAAGAAATCGATAAACGCCTTGCGCTGATCGCCTTCTTTATCAAAGCAACCACTCAGGCTCACCACCATTAAAATTGCCGCAAGCGGCGCAAACCAGCGTGACCAGGACTTACCTGTCGCCATCTTTTCTACTCCTTTCATCATTCAGTGCCAAAGCGCAAATGCGTACCCAATAATGCTGCTAAGGATAGTCCAACCTGCCTTTGCAAGATACCCTTTGCGGCTAATCTCTTAAGGCAAATTTGTACGATTAATAGCGGCTTTTGACACGGAGTTAGCGCTTAATCTTTGATGGTTGTTCCACCTCTTCGCGAACTAATGTTGCTTAATTGTTACACCCCTCACAAATCCGATGACATGACACCTGCGTTGAACCACTTTTAAGCTATTAATACTAAAGCGTTTATTTTTCAACGCCCGACGCCGCCCGCCGAATCAGTACGATAATCGCACACAAACACCCGTGGGATGATTGCCCAACTGCCTGTTGAGTGGTTTGATTTAACGAACGATTAACGAATCTTTGTTCGATAATCGAACACCTCAGCATCCTTCAGGACTTGCCTTATGACAAAGACAACAACAACTGATATTCAGGCATTTATAAACAACAATCGGTTTTCCAAATTCCAGTGGATGATTCTCGTGCTGTGTTTCATCACAGTCGCGCTGGACGGGTTCGATACCGCGATTATTGGTTTTATCGCCTCCGACCTGGTACAGGAATGGGGCGTGCAGAAATCTGACCTCGGCCCGGTAATGAGTGCCGCACTGGTTGGGTTGGCGGTCGGTGCATTAACCGCAGGGCCGATGGCTGACCGCATTGGGCGTAAAAAAGTGCTGGTACTTTCGATTCTGGTGTTTGGCGGTTTCAGCCTTCTGACAGCCTTTGCCACCAGTCTGACATCCCTCGCCTTACTGCGCTTCCTCACAGGTCTGGGCCTGGGCGCGGCCATGCCAAACGCAGCAACATTAATGTCGGAATACGCTCCGGAACGTAAACGCGCTTTATTGGTGAACCTGATGTTTGTTGGCTTCCCGATTGGCTCGTCAATGGGCGGCTTTGTCTCCGCCTGGATGATCCCACATTACGGATGGCAAAGCGTGCTGGTTCTGGGCGGTGTAATGCCACTGATTCTTTCGGTGGTACTGATGATTTGGCTGCCGGAATCAGCACGATACCTGGTGGTAAAAAACAAACCACAGAAAGATATCGCCACTATTTTGCGACGCATCGCGCCACTTCCATCAGGTGAAAACCTGCGCTTTGTGCTCAACGAAGTCGGTGGACACATCAAAGATAAAACCGCGCTGGGCGTAATTTTCTCGCCACGTTATCTGGTAGGGACATTAATGCTGTGCCTGACTTATTTCATGGGCTTGCTGATTTTCTATCTCCTGACCAGCTGGCTGCCGCTGCTGATTCGTGAAACAGGCGCAACACTTAGCCAGGCGTCGATTATCACGGCGCTGTTCCCACTCGGTGGCGGCATTGGCGTGCTAATTATTGGTGCGTTGATGGATAAATTGAACCCGAACAAAGTCGTCGCAGTTGGTTATTTGCTGACCGGGCTGTTCGTCTGCCTGGTGGGCTTCTCCACTTCAAGCCTGGTGCTGATGGGCGTGATGGTGTTTATCGCCGGGACGATTATGAACGGCGCGCAATCTTCAATGCCAGCACTGGCGGCAGGTTTCTATCCAACCCAGGGGCGTGCAACCGGCGTTGCGTGGATGTTAGGGCTCGGGCGTTTCGGCGGGATCCTTGGAGCGTTTAGTGGCGCATTCCTGATGCAGGCTGAACTGTCGTTCAAAACCATCTTCATGCTGCTGGCGATTCCGGCAATACTTTCAGCCACCGCGCTGCTGGTGAAATCCTGGGCAGGCCAGCGTACTCCTGGTGAAAACCGTGCAGAAAACCATGAGCTAGATAAAGTTACGCAAAAAGCATGATGGAAAATCTTTCAACTGCGGCGGGCTAGTCCCGCCCTTTTGCATAAAATATCTAACCATTTACAAATTTATACTCATTCCCCAGGTACGCAGCGTTTTCAATTCGTTATGCCGCTTAGGTTTTTTGCTGAAACGCATAAGCCCCTTTATGTTTAAAAATAGTTAGCCTCGAAAGCATCGTCACACTTTTTTTCGAACTATTCTTAATGAGCTTCTTACGTGTTCACTATCCATTGTGTGATTTATGAGGAGTACTCGATGGAATATAAAGATCCAATGTATGAGCTACTAAGTAACCTTGAGCAGATTGTTTTTAAAGATAAACAACAAACGATGGCTCTTAATGATAAGCCCAATGCATTTTCTGAGTTTGAGCAGTTAAGAAAAAGTACCGGGCTTAAGATTGATGATTTTGCCCGTGCGATGGGTGTGAGTGTTGCCATGGTGCAGGAGTGGGAATCAAAACGACTCAGACCCTCCACGACCGAACTGAAGTTGATGCGCTTAATGCAGGCGAATCCCACTATCAGTAAGCAATTGATGGAATGATTAAGTACTTTGTACCCTAATGCCTTAATCAAAACCCCGTTAACGCGGGGTTTGTTGTTTCTGGAAGCTACGAAAATAGTATGAAACGAAGCGGCAATCTCCAAAAACCGGACCTGTATCACTCCTCAAATAACAAATCTAATCCATAACTTAAAGAGGGTTATTTACGAGAAAACAAAAGGAGGTTGTATGTCTAAGAAAATCCTGGTTCCTATCGATATTTCTGAAATGGAGCTGACGCAACAAGTCATTCCGCATGTGGAAGCTTATGCCAGACAAGACGACGCCACGATCCACTTCCTGGCAGTCATCCCTGACTATACCTATTTTGCCTCTTACGGCCTGGGTTACACGTCGATTGCGCCCGATGCCAGAGAACGGGAAGTGGCCGCCATGAAAACGCTGAGCGAGATTGTCGCGCAGTTCAGCTTACCTGGCGACAGAGTGAAAAAGCACGTGCTGAGCGGCACACCGAAAGATCATATCCTGCAGTTGGCCGAAGATATTGACGCGGATGTGATTATTCTGGCGTCCCACAGACCGAGTATGTCCACTTATCTTCTTGGTTCAAACTCTGCGGCAGTGGTGCGTCACGCCGAGTGCTCGGTACTGGTTGTTCGCTGAACGGAGCAGCAGCCTCAAACCTCTTCGTCGGCCGGATAAGCGACAAAACTGGCGCAAAGGGTGGATGACGCTATCGCTCATCCACCCTACAACACTCAAGACTTACCGCCTTCAGCACCTTGTTCAAGGGCTTCAAGAATCGTGCAATAAGTGATGCAGTGATCGCTATCGCAGCAAATATCATTTAAATCTCGCAATGAACGCTGCATAGCCTGGAGCTCTTCAAGACGCGCTTCAACTTCATTCAACCGTGCCTGGACAATATTTTTGGAATTATGGCAACCGTCATCATTGGGTTCGATTCGAATAGCAAGTAGATGCCGAATCGAATCCAGGGTAAATCCCAGGTTGCGGGCATAACGAATAAACCGTAGTCGTTGTAGGTCATTTTCCACATACAGACGAAAACCACCTTCGGTACGGATATTATGGTTCATTAAATGTTGCTTTTCGTAATACCTAATCGTATCAGGTGTTACACCCGTCAACTTTGCTAATTCCCCGATGCGGTACATATCATTATTTTCCTTATATATCTGATGCCAGCAGTTATCCGCACACTTTCTATAAAGAAAGTGGGGGTTTAATTTGATAGTAAAAAATGAAGAGTAAAAGGGGACCAGGTATTAACGGCCCCCGTTTACTTTAACTGTTATTTTTCTTTATATAACACTGCATTAGCCCCAAACCCCGTATTACCACGCGTGAATCGGCTAACATAATAATAATCAGCCCCGGCTTCAGCCGCCTTCATATTAATATTAGATTTAGCATCATCGGGTGAAAAATATTTACCCCCGACAGAAATATCACCAACATGAACGTACTTGCTGGTTTCATCCCATGAGATTTCTGTAGCAGCAAATGAAGGGAGTGATATCACGGAAGTGATGACGGCAGTGGTTAGCATTATTTTCTTGAACATATTCTATTTCCTTACGATATGATTATTTATTTTTAAATGTGCAGCAGTTCGCTGTTTTTTCACCATAACATTGGAGTTAACTTTAGTT
>NZ_JAHWLU010000188.1:0-5522 GCF_022134725.1 Buttiauxella sp. S19-1 | reverse complement strand
CGTTTGCATCACCGCGCACATTAACCCCGTTACGGCCTCGTTTTCGGGATGGCTTTTTGCTATTTTCGCTTGCGTAAATCATCTCTTCACGAGGCACTATGGAAAAGCAAAACTACAATCACCTCACCCGCACCTTCCAGCGTCTTTCCCGTTTCGGACACCTCTCAGCCATCGCTGGCTGGGATATGTTCACCAATATGCCACCCAATGGCAGCACCGCCCGCGGCGAAGCGCTGGCGGAACTCAGCGTTTTGCAACACCAAATCCTGACCGATAAAAAAATCGCCACGCTGTTACAGGCTGCGGTTCAGGAAGATCTCAATGATGTTGAACGCGCCAACCTGCGTGAAATGACCCGCCAATATCAGGAAGCCATTTTGCTGCCCGCCTCGCTGGTAGAAGAAAAATCGCTGGTCGGTACGCGCTGCGAGCATGGCTGGCGAACGCAGCGGCCCGCTAACGACTGGCAAGGGTTTGCCGCCAATTTGAAGGAAGTGGTTCGCGTTTGCCGTGAAGAGGCAAAACTGCGTGCCGATGCCAAAGGAAAATCCTGCTACGACGCGCTGTTAGATATTTACGAGCCGGGCATGACTAGCGCCAAACTCGATGTGCTATTTGGTGATTTACGTAGCTGGCTGCCTGATTTACTGCAAAAAGTCGTTGATAAGCAAGCGAAAGAATCGGTTATCACCCCAACCGGCCCATTCGCCACGCACGACCAGCGCGAATTGGGGCTGGAAACCATGAAGTTACTGGGTTTTGATTTTAACGGCGGCAGGCTGGATGTTAGTGCGCATCCATTCTGCGGCGGTGTGCCGGAAGATGTGCGCATCACGACTCGCTACGATGAAAGCGATCTGGTTAGCGCATTATTCGGCGTGATCCATGAAACCGGCCATGCCCGTTATGAACAAAACCTGCCGCGTGAATGGCTTGGTCAGCCAGTTGCTCTGGCACGTTCTACGGCGATCCACGAATCCCAAAGTCTGTTCTTTGAAATGCAGTTAGGGCGCAGTAAAGAGTTCCTGAAACTGCTGCTGCCAATGGTGACCACGCGCTTCGGCAAACAACCGGCGTTTGAAGCGGCGAACTTTATTGCGGTAAACCAGCGCGTTGAACGCGGATATATTCGCGTTGATGCCGATGAAGTCAGCTATCCGGCCCACGTCGTTTTGCGCTACGAAATTGAACGTGCGCTCATCGATGGCGAAATCGAAGTTGAAGATATTCCGGCACTTTGGGATGAGAAAATGCAGCACTGGCTGGGGCTGTCTACCAAAAACAACTTCCGCAACGGCTGCATGCAGGACATTCACTGGACGGACGGCGCGTTTGGCTACTTCCCGTCATACACGCTGGGCGCAATGTATGCAGCACAACTGTTCAACGCCGCCAAACTCGCCTTGCCGCAGCTTGAAGCCGATATTGCCGAGGGCAACTTCAGCGCACTGTTCGACTGGTTACGCCAGAATATCTGGCAGCACGGCAGCCGATTCACCACTTCAGAGCTGATCACTAATGCAACGGGTGAAGATCTCAACCCGCTGTATTTCCGTAAACATTTGGAAGCTCGTTACTTGTAAGCCACCAAAGCCGGGGAACTTTCCCCGGCTTTGTACAAACCGTTACACGCCGACACCAATCACTCACTGAAGCCATTGATCCACGAGTTTATAGTTCATCTCAACGGCCCCTCAGGGGTTCAAACATAAACAAATTTGAGGATGTCGAGATGAATAAAGTATTAGCTCTGGTTGTAGTCGCTGCAATGGGTCTGTCCTCTGCCGCTTTCGCTGCTGAAACGACTGCAACTGCAGCGCCAGTTGCAACTTCTGCGGCTAAAGCACCTGCTGCCACCACTACTCATCATAAAAAACACAAAAAAGCAGCAACCGAGCAAAATGCTCAGGCAGCTAAAAAGCACCATAAAAAACCTGTAGCGAAAGCTGATGCTGCGAAACCTGCTGCACAGAAAGCGCAAGCTGCTAAAAAACACCACAAAAAACCTGTAGCAAAAACTGAAGCGGCTAAACCAGCTACTCAGCCAGCAGCATAAGGTTGTCGGGGCAATCCCGAAAGCATAGCCACACTACAAACACCCGGCTCGCCGGGTGTTTACTTCCGGAGTCTGGATGATGTTGCGACGCTATAGTTTTGAAATCATCCTCACGCTGCTCATTCTTTGCGGCATTATTACGCTAAGCTTCTGGCTGTAATGACTTTTTACTCCCACTTTCTGTGCTACCCGTCTATAGTTAATCCATTCACAGGTTCTATATATACCCCTGCAGCTTGAAGGATGACGGGTATAAAAATTAAAATTAATCGCCCCATCAGAGAGTGATATGCGCAAAAAAGTGGTGTTGTTGTTAGGCGTGCTGTGTTTTTTACCTGCCCTTTCCCATGCAGATGACGAGAGCACTGCTGACGTCAAAACGCTGTTCTTTGGTAAGGATGACCGCACACGTGTCGCCGATTCAGCCAGTTCCCCGTGGGATGCCATTGGTCAGCTTGAGACTGCCAGCGGTAATTTATGCACTGCGACCTTAATTTCCCCCCATCTGGCGCTAACCGCAGGACATTGTTTGCTGCAACCGCCGCGCGGGACTCCTGACAAAGCGATTGCTTTGCGGTTTGTTTCGCAGAAAGGAAAGTGGCGTTACGAGATTCATGATATTGAAGGGCGAGTAGAATCCACGCTGGGGCGTCGGTTGAAACCTGACGGCGATGGCTGGATTGTGCCATCTAATGCGGCACCTCACGATTTTGGCCTGATTGTGTTGCACAACCCGCCTTCAGGCATCACGCCGTTGCCGCTGTTTGAAGGCGACCGTGATGCGCTCACCGAAGCGCTGAAAAACCAGGACCGTAAAGTCACGCAGTCGGGTTATCCGGAAGACCATCTCGACGATCTCTACACGCATAATGATTGCCAGATAACCGGTTGGGCGCAGAAAACGGTGTTATCACACCAGTGCGACACTTTGCCTGGTGACAGTGGTTCGCCATTGATGCTGAAAACAGAAAACGGCTGGCAATTAATCGCCGTACAAAGTTCGGCTCCTGCGGCTAAAGACCGCTATCGCGCCGACAACCGGGCGATCTCAGTTACCGGTTTTCGCGAGCAGTTACAGAAATTAGCTAGTCAATGATGACACCGCCCGGCACTCATGCCAGGCGGCTTTTCTTTTACGCCAGTTTGATGAGCACCATACCCGTAAGCAACAGAACCAGCCCTATCCATCCTTTACGGTTGAGGCGTTGACCAAACAAAATCCAGCCCGCCGCTACGGTGGCGATAATACCGAACCCGCCCCACAACGCGTAAGCCACCGACAATTCGATACCTTTCACCGCCTGAGACAACGCGCTGAAGGCCGCCAGTACCGCACACAGAGAGAGCACGCCGTAACCAAAACGACGGAAACCATCCGAGTGTTTCAGGAAAATGTTGGCGACAATTTCCAACACAATTGCCGCCAGTAACCATAATGCGTGAATCCATTCAAACGACTGCATGTTCGCTACCCTTTATTGGTTTCCTGGCGCTTTCTTTCTTGGTCGCGGTACCTGATTTAATCAGCGCGATCCCGACCACCAGCGTCGTGAGTCCAATTATTTTTAGCAATGAGATTGACTCATCAAACAGCAGCACACTGAATAAAGTAATAAATAAAATACCGATACCTTCCCACATAGCGTAAGCCACGCCGAGGGCGATTTTTTTCACCGAGAATGATAATAAAATATAAGAAAGTGTGATCATTAACAGCATGAAAATATAACCGAGGTTATCATCGCTAACACTCGACCATTTCATTGATAAAGTGCCGGTAATTTCCGCAGCAATGGCTAATGCTAATAATATCCAATAGATCATGATTCCTCTCCTGACAGAGAAAATAGCTGTACGAAAGCTTTAAAATAAAATGTGTGTATTTTTTCCCTAAATAATTCGAGTTCCAGCAAAACATGCAGACGCAGCTGGGGCGCGAAATATGACGGGATAAGCAGGAGAGCGGATCTAAAGCGCGTTGCGCCAGTGCTGTTCACCGCAAAGTGAATAAGCAAAAGTAAACGAGGGTGTTTGATGGATTTCTGACGTGTGGAGCAGCTTGTTGGTAAGCATAATGTCCATAGTTTTCACAACGTATCCGCGTTGTTGCTTCTCATCAGTTGCGGATAGTAAATTGTCCTCAGTAGCTAAAGATTGCTAATTTGTAGCATATGAAAGAATATTCTCAACCTCTCTTTTCAATTCTTTACGATGATTTGCCAAAAAAATAACGGTGTATTAGTCAGTTGCGCCCCCGTATTATACCCATAATTAAGGAACGAATTATTGTGAAGGAGATCGTCAATAGTGGCAAAACCCATTATTACGTTAGGTGGATTAAAAGTCGTCCTCATGTTCGGGATGCTGGTCATCATCCTGGCAGGAATAAAAGTGGCGGCCGATATGATCGTTCCGTTTATTCTGGCGCTATTTATTGCCATCGTGGTCAACCCGATGATCCGTCGTCTGGAGCGCATTCATGTCCCACGTGTGCTGGCGATTACCCTGGTGATTTCGGTGATTATCTTCCTGGTTGTACTGCTGCTGGCCTATCTTGGCACCATTCTCAATGAACTGACACGCACCGTGCCGCAATACCGTGCCTCGTTTATTTCCCCTCTGCAGGCAATTGACCCGTGGCTGCAACGGGCCGGAATCAAGGTGTCAGTGGATGAACTGTTCAAGTATATCGACCCGAATTCAGCGATGACGCTTGCCACACGTCTTATCACCCAGCTTTCTAATGCTATGTCATCGATCTTTTTACTGCTGCTGACCGTGATATTCATGCTGATAGAAGTGCCACAGCTGCCAATAAAACTTCAGCAATTAATGTCCCGTCCCGAAGTCGGCATGGTCGCGATTCAGCGAGCATTAGACAGCGTAAGCCATTATCTGGTGCTCAAAACTGTGATTAGCCTGGTCACCGGCCTGGTAGTCTGGATAATGCTCATCATGTTAGATGTGCATTTTGCCTTCGTCTGGGCGCTTCTCGCCTTCTCACTCAATTACATTCCTAACATCGGTTCGGTACTGGCAGCGATCCCGCCTGTCGCGCAAGTATTGGTCTTCAGTGGCTTGTATGAAGCATTACTGGTGGTTGCCGGTTATCTGGCTATCAACCTGGTGTTTGGCAATATCATCGAGCCACGCATGATGGGCAGAGGGCTGGGGCTATCGACTCTGGTAGTGTTCTTGTCGTTGATTTTCTGGGGTTGGCTACTGGGGCCGGTAGGTATGCTGTTGTCGGTACCACTGACGATTGCGGTGAAAATCGCGCTGGAGCAAACCGAAGGCGGCAAGAGTATCGCCGTGTTGTTGAGTGATGTCACAAAAAGCTAATCAGCCAGAGCCGTTCGCCATTGGGGAGCGGCTCTGAGCAAAGTTTACAGGGTGTAACCCGGTTTTTTAGCCAGCGTATCCAGAGCTGGGGCGATCTCTTTATCGTAAACATCCTCTTTCCAGC
>NZ_JAHWLU010000187.1:0-5524 GCF_022134725.1 Buttiauxella sp. S19-1 | reverse complement strand
TCTCTCTGGTGGCCGAAGGCGTTGAAACGCCGCAGCAGGCAGAGTATCTGCGCAGCCACGGCGTGAATGTCTTGCAAGGTTATTTGTATGCGCGACCAATGCCACTGAGCGAATTCCCTCGCTGGTTAAGGGGGAGCACACGCCCCCCGCGCCATAGAGGTCATCCTATTTCGGTCGTTCCGCTGCGCTGATTACTCTTCTTCATCTTCATGTTCGGAGCGTTCTTTCACCACACGGACCAGGTCCACACGGTAATCGTTCGCTTCGACAATCTGGATGCGAAGCGGAGCAACTTCAATGACATCACCCGCTTTCGGGATTTGGCCATTCACCGAGATAACCAATCCGGCAATCGAGGCGATATCTTCGCTGTCGTTAACCAGAGTATTGATATCCAGATGCTGCTGAATCGCATGCAGGTCAGTGGAACCTTTCACCAACCAACCGTCACCGTCGCGCACAATTTCTGGTGTTTCGTCAGCATCGGGGAATTCACCCGCAATGGCTTCCAGGACATCCAATGGTGTCACCAGACCTTGAACGACGCCGAACTCGTTGTTGACGATAACGAAGCTACCGCGAGCACGACGCAGCACACCCAGCAAGTTGATAGGGTCCAGCGTTTCCGGAACCACAATCGCCGGATATTGGGCCGCAATAGCCGCAACATCGCCACCATTTTCCAGCGCCACCAGCAGCTCTTTAGCCCGCACGATCCCGATGATTTCATCAAGCTCACCGCGGCATATCGGGAACAGACTGTGTGGAGATTCCAGCAGTTGTTCACGAATTTCAGCCGTCGATTTATCGGCATCAACCCAGGAGATTTCACCACGAGGCGTCATGATGCTACGCAATGAACGTGAAGCCAGCGTCAGTACCCCGTTTATCATGTAACGTTCTTCTTCAGCGAAGGATTCCGCTTCAATCGGGGTGATGGTTTTGTTGTCTTCATTCTGTGAGCGCGCCTGGCGCTTGCCATTCATTAAGCGCAAAATCGCATCAGCTGTACGAGCACGTAGCGGTACATTTGACTGATGGCGAATAAAGTTGCGACGCGCAATCTGGTTAAAGAACTCGATGATTATCGAGAAGCCAATCGCTGCATACAGGTAGCCCTTAGGAATATGGAAACCGAAGCCTTCAGCAACCAGACTCAGGCCGATCATCAACAAGAAGCTCAGGCACAGCACCACGACCGTTGGATGCTGGTTAACAAAATTCGTTAACGGTTTTGACGCCATCAGCATCACACCCATCGCAATCACAACCGCCGCCATCATGACAGGCAGGTGATTCACCATCCCTACGGCGGTAATGACCGCATCTAGCGAGAACACCGCGTCCAATACAACAATCTGTAGTACTACGACCCAGAAACTAGCGTAACCTTTCCCATGCCCATCATCATGCTGGCGGTTTTCCAGCCGTTCATGCAGTTCGGTCGTGGCTTTAAACAGCAAGAATAAGCCCCCGAATAGCATGATGAGATCGCGCCCGGAGAACGTCAAATCTGCGACGCTAAACAGGGGTTGGGTCAGTGTCACCATCCATGAGATCAATGACAACAAGCCTAGTCGCATCACCAATGCCAGAGATAAACCGATAAGCCTCGCTTTATCCCGTTGTTTTGGTGGAAGTTTATCCGCAAGAATCGCAATAAAGACCAGGTTATCAATACCCAGTACGATTTCCAGAACAATAAGTGTCAGTAAACCCACCCATATTTGGGGATCCATTAAGAGTTCCATGACAAGCTCCAGCTTTGGGAATCACTGCGCGGCAACCCGCAAAATACGGACGCAGAAAGTTGAATTAAGGTATTAACGGGGCGTGTTACGCCATTATGAAAGGCTGAGGATTCAGACCTGAAAATGAAAAGACGTCGGTGACGGTCCATACGGTGGGCTACTGCCCTTTACTCCTTAGTTATTAAACGGGATGCAAACAATATCAGAGCAAATTACCCTTTTGCAAAGATTTACCTGATTTTGCAATTTTACTGTCATTGACCAAGCGCATAATTTGCTCCGCGAAACAATATGTGTGAAGCAAAGCTAAATTACGGATCTTCATCACATAAAATATTTTTTTCACTGACTAAAATAAATCCGTCTTCAGTTACACATCTTTACTCATACCGTTATCTGAATCGATTCGCTCAATGAAACGGATAATCTACAAAACACCCATTTTAAGGGTGTGGTTATGTCCAACACAGGAGGTAGCAAGTGACTATTGCTATTGTCATAGGCACGCATGGCTGGGCAGCAGAACAATTGCTGAAAACCGCTGAAATGCTATTAGGCGAACAAGAAAATGTTGGCTGGATAGATTTCGTTCCCGGTGAAAACGCCGAAACTTTGATCGAAAAATATAACGCTCAATTGGCAAACCTGAAAACCGACAAAGGTGTGCTGTTTCTCGTCGATACCTGGGGCGGTAGCCCTTTCAATGCGGCTAGCCGTATTGTCGTCGATAAAGAGCATTACGAGGTCGTCGCCGGGGTCAATATTCCGATGCTGGTCGAAACCTTGATGGCACGTGATGATAACCCTTCATTTGATGAATTAGTGGCTTTGGCAGTAGAAACAGGTCGCGAAGGGGTTAAAGCCCTGAAAGCAAAACCTGTCGAAACTGCAGCACCTGTGGCGCCCGTTGCTGCACCAAAACCTGCGGCACCGCTGAAGCCAATGGGTCCAAATGACTACATGAACATTGGTCTGGCACGTATTGATGACCGTTTGATTCATGGCCAGGTGGCGACTCGCTGGACTAAAGAAACTAACGTGACGCGCATTATTGTTGTCAGCGATGAAGTTGCCGCCGATACCGTGCGCAAAACTCTGTTGACGCAAGTTGCGCCTCCAGGCGTAACAGCACACGTGGTTGATGTGGCAAAAATGATCCGCGTGTGGAATAACCCGAAATATGCAGGCGACCGTGTGATGCTGCTGTTCACTAACCCAACTGATGTTGAACGCGTCGTGGAAGGTGGGGTGAATATTAAGTCAGTCAACATCGGTGGTATGGCGTTCCGCCAGGGTAAAACTCAGGTGAACAACGCGATTTCTGTCGATGAAACGGATATTGAAGCCTTTAAGAAACTGAACGCGCGTGGCATTGAACTGGAAGCGCGTAAGGTTTCTACCGATCAAAAATTGAAAATGATGGACCTGATCGCGAAGGTGAAAAACTAATTACTAATGTAATTAGTTTGATTCTACGTTTTGCTCAGTTTTCACACATAAGTCACTCGTTTAAGGAGAAGTACAATGGAGATTACCACTCTTCAGATTGTGCTGGTGTTTGTCGTAGCCTGTATTGCCGGTATGGAGTCGGTGCTCGATGAATTTCAGTTCCACCGTCCGCTGGTCGCCTGTACCTTAATTGGTCTGGTCCTCGGTGACATGAAAACCGGTATTATTATCGGTGGTACACTTGAAATGATCGCGTTGGGTTGGATGAACATCGGTGCGGCGGTTGCTCCCGATGCGGCTCTGGCGTCAATTATCTCGACCATTCTGGTTATCGCCGGACATCAGGGCATCGGTTCTGGTATCGCTCTGGCCATCCCACTGGCAGCAGCAGGCCAGGTTCTGACCATTATCGTTCGTACTATTACCGTGGGCTTCCAGCACGCAGCAGATAAGGCCGCCGAAAATGGCAACCTATCGGCGCTCTCCTGGATTCACGTTTCCTCCCTGTTCTTGCAAGCAATGCGTATCGCCATTCCTGCCGTTATCGTCGCGGTTTCCGTGGGGACTAGCGAAGTGCAGAACATGCTGAACGCCATTCCTGAGGTGGTAACCAGCGGTCTGAACATCGCCGGCGGCATGATTGTGGTAGTGGGTTATGCGATGGTCATCAACATGATGCGCGCAGGCTACCTGATGCCATTCTTCTATCTGGGCTTCGTTACTGCGGCTTTCACCAACTTCAACCTGGTTGCATTGGGTGTGATTGGTGCTGTGATGGCAATTCTGTACATCCAGTTGAGCCCGAAATACAACCGTACTGCCGGTGCTACAGCGCCTGCTGCCGGTGCTAACGACCTCGATAACGAATTAGATTAATAGGTGAGCGAAATGGTTGATACCACTAAAACAGTAACTACCGAGAAGAAACTCACTCCGGGCGATATTCGTGGCGTGTTCCTGCGTTCTAACCTCTTCCAGGGGTCATGGAACTTCGAACGTATGCAGGCGCTGGGCTTCTGTTTCTCAATGATTCCGGCGATTAAACGCCTGTATCCTGAGAACAACGATGCGCGTAAACAAGCTATTAAGCGTCACCTGGAATTCTTCAACACCCATCCCTATGTAGCCGCTCCGGTTCTGGGCGTTACCCTTGCGATGGAAGAACAACGTGCGAACGGTGCAGAAATTGATGATGGTGCCATTAACGGTATCAAAGTTGGTTTGATGGGGCCGCTGGCGGGCGTGGGCGACCCAATCTTCTGGGGTACTGTACGCCCAGTATTTGCAGCGCTAGGTGCCGGCATTGCCATGAGCGGCAGCCTGCTCGGCCCATTGCTGTTCTTCATCCTGTTCAACGCAGTCCGTTTGCTAACCCGTTACTACGGTGTGGCTTACGGCTACCGTAAAGGGATCGATATCGTTAAGGATATGGGCGGCGGCTTCCTGCAGAAATTGACTGAGGGGGCGTCAATCCTCGGCCTGTTTGTCATGGGGGCACTGGTAAACAAGTGGACGCACGTTAACATACCGCTGGTTGTGTCGAAAATTACCGACCAGACCGGCGCAGTTAAAGTGACCACGGTTCAAACCATTCTTGATCAGTTGATGCCAGGCCTTGTGCCATTGCTGCTAACGTTTGCTTGTATGTGGCTGCTGCGTAAGAAAGTCAACGCGCTGTGGATCATCATGGGCTTCTTCGTTATCGGTATTGCCGGTTATTCTATCGGCTTGCTGGGTCTGTAATTACCATGTTATGCAAACCGGGGCCCCTGCCCCGGTTTTTTTATTGTTTAGAATGAAGGTAGTGTTATGACGTTGACGGATGTGGTTTTACTCGTTTTCATTGTGCTGTTGCTCGCGTGGTCAATCTATGATGAGTTCATCATGGATAAGCTCAAGGGCAAAACCCTACTCAAAATCACCCTGCTGCGCCGTAATCGTATCGACAGCACCATCTTTGTTGGTCTGGTTGCCATCCTCATCTATAACAACGTCACCACTCACGGCACACCACTGACAACCTGGTTATTATCTGCACTCGCGTTACTCGCTATTTATATTTCGTGGATCCGTCAGCCTAAATTATTGTTTAAAAGAGAAGGTTTTTTCTTCGCAAACGTGTGGATTTTATATTCACGAATTAAAGAAATGAATTTATCTGAAGACGGAGTGTTGGTGATTCAACTAGAGCAACGCCGTTTACTGATTCGGGTTAAAAATATCGATGACCTGGAAAAAATTTATAAACTAATGATTGATAATCAATAAGTTATAAATATAGCAAAGTCTATATTTTGATATTTTTTGTACAGTTATTTAAATAT
>NZ_JAHWLU010000186.1:0-5654 GCF_022134725.1 Buttiauxella sp. S19-1 | reverse complement strand
GAAGGTAGCCACAGCACGAAGCCATACACGCCGATACTCCAGCAAAAATACTGCATACACAGCAGCACCACATTGCGCGAACGGAACGCTTCGCTGTAGTTACGCACCGCTTTAATCCCTTGCTGCTCCTCTTCGAGTTGCGCCTGCAACGCGGATTTTTCAGCATCAGATAACCAACCCACTTGCACCGGTTTATCTTTGACCAGTACCCACCAGGCGAAGGCCCAGATAACCGCTGGAATGCCTTCAAAAATAAACATTTCACGCCAGCCGAACGCCTGAATCAGGTAGCCAGAAACCACCGACATCCACAAAACCGTGACTGGATTACCGAGAATTAAGAAGGTGTTAGCCCGTGAGCGTTCGGATTTAGTAAACCAGTTACTGATGTAAATCAGCATCGCTGGCATTACCGCGGCTTCCACGATGCCGAGGATAAAACGAATCGCCGCCAGCGCCGGAATGTTGCTGACCATGCCGGTTAATGACGCACAGCCGCCCCACAAAATCAGGCAGACGAAGATAAGCTTACGCACGCTGCGGCGTTCGGCGTACATTGCGCCAGGGATCTGGAAGAAGAAATAACCGAGGAAAAACAGCGCTCCCAGCAGTGAGGAAATCCCTTTGGTGATACCGAGATCGTCGTTAATACCTGCGGCAGATGCAAAACTAAAGTTGGCACGGTCGAGGTACGCCAGGCTGTACGTGATAAACACGATTGGCATGATGTACCACCAACGTTTTGGCGCGATTACCTTTGATGAAAGGGACTGGGTTTTCATGGGCTTGCCTCTATGTTGAGGAGAGTCGCATCATGCCGGGTGTAGGGCACAGCTGATGCAGTCTTCGTTTATTCGCCAAGCGCGCTAAGGGTCGGTAACCCTTCGCTATCGCCGATGACCTGTATCGCCAGTGAGCCGATTTTATTCCCGCGGCTGACGGCATGTTCTAAGGTTTTCCCTTCAAGCAGGGCGCTTATCACGCCCACTGCAAAACCGTCGCCTGCGCCGACGGTATCGACGACGTTCTCGACTTTTACCGCGCTTACGGCCCCTTTTTCACCGGAGGCCGTTTTGAACCATGCGCCGTCAGCGCCCGTTTTCAGCACTACGGTCTTAACGCCGTGGTCGAGATAGAAATCGGCAATTGCTTCTGGTGTTTTGTGGCCGGTCAGAATCGCGCCTTCGCTTAACCCTGGCAGCACCCAGTCTGCCTGGAAGGCGAGCTGATTCAATTGTTTAACCATTTCGGCTTCACTTTTCCACAGCACCGGGCGCAGATTCGGGTCAAAAGAAATCGTTTTGCCCTTTTGCTTCATCACGCGGGCGGCATGATTGAGCAACTCAAGTGAGGTATCAGAAAGCGCTGCCGCCACGCCGCTTAAATGTAGATGGCGTGCGGAACAAAAGTACTCTTCGTTAAAATCAGCCGCTGACAGATGGCTGGCGGCAGAACCTTTACGGAAGTATTCCACAATGGGATCGGTTCCATTTTCGGCTTTGGATTTAAGCTGGAAGCCGGTTGCGAAGCGCTCGTCAGTTGTCACGCCACGGCTGTCGATCTGCTCTTTTGCCAGTTGTTGCCGCACATAACGGCCAAAAGAATCATTACCCACGCGGCTGACCCAACCCACTTTCAGTCCAAGGCGCGCAAGGCCGGTAGCAACGTTCAGTTCAGCGCCCGCCACACGTTTGACGAACTGCTCAGCGGCGGCAAGATCGCCGGTTTGGCTGGCGACAAACATCGCCATCGCTTCACCAATAGTGATGACATCAAGTTGTCTCGACATTGCTTACTCCTCGCGTAATAAGTTGACGTAATGGCGGGTGACAGCAGTCAGGTCGCGGCCTTCGAGCGGGAATTCAATTCCGCGTGGTGCGTCTGCTGGCAGGCTTTTCAGGATTTCCAGCCAGCGAGGTTCGGCATCATCCAGCGCGATGGCGCGATAGTGATAATGGTGCGCCACGGCGGCTTTGACATGGATGTAACTGACCGATGGTGCCAGTACACGTGCGGCGGCTTCCGGCGATTCATCAACCCATAGCCAGTTCGCCATATCAAAAGTGAGTGTCACCGGAAGATTCAGCACGTTACAGGCGGCCTGGAAGCGCTGCATCGGCGCAAGCTTGCCGCAGGCTGTTTGATCGTTTTCCACCACCAGTGGCACATCGCTTTGAGCAAGCCACTGCTGCAAAAGCGCAAATTGCTGGCTGCTACGGTAGTTGCCGAGTGAAAGTTTTAACCAGCTGGCGTTGAGCTGGTGGGCTTCAAGCAGCAAAGTAGGGATGAGCGGATTCAGTTTACCGTCTTCAACAAACAGTGGCTCTGGTGCGGAATAACAGGCCTGAAGTTTGTGTTCAGCGATTTGCTGCGCCAGTTCTGGCAGGGCATCAAGCTGGGTGCGGCTAAATAGTTCGCGGCGAATTTCTACACCGTCAGCACCGGCATTGGCGATGACGGGCAGTAGCGCGTGTTGGCCACCCAAAGCGGCGATGCGGTCATGCCCGTAAGCGGCAGTGACAATAATAATTTTTCTCGGCATTAACTTCGTCCGGTGTCGTAATGATGTTTATTACGCTAAATGGAACCGGTTCCAAAGAAAAGCCAACGATGTTTAATTTATGATCGCTATCACGAACATTGATTAGCGTACTGTGGAGCCGCGAACGATTAACTCGCCGGAAAAGACCTGTTCATAAACGCTGTCGCTGCCGCCTTCAATGCGCTTCACAACTTGCTGGAGTGCGGCGTAACCAATCTGCCAGGTCGGTTGCTTAAGCGTGGTGATGCCTACACCGGCAAGCTCTGCCCATTCGAGTTCATCGAAGCCTAACAGGCCGATGTCGCTGCCCCAGTGCAGGCCGATGCGCCGCAGTGAGCGTGCAACTTGTAGTGTGAGTGCGCCGTTGGCGGAAATCACCGCTTTGCGCATACCGCGATGGCCGGAATGGAACTGGCGCAGCGTGTTGTCCATCAACTCGCCTTCGTGCAAAGGCACTTCCGCGTTTTCGGCAACAATCCCAGGGTAGCGTTTAAGCGTGGCGTGGAAAGCATTCAGACGCTCGCGGCGGGTGTTCACTGTGCCGAGCGGTTCGCTGAGGAAAAGAATGGCTTCAAACCCTTGTTCGACAAGGTGTTCGGTGGCGGTTGTGGCGGCTTGTGTGTTATCCAAACCGACCACATCACAAGCAAAATCTGGAATTTTTCGGTCAATCAGCACCATCGGTAGCGCGGATTGTTGCAGGCGGTTTAACCCTTCTTCGCGCATGCCGACAGCATTCACCACAATCCCTTCCACCTGATAACTGCGCAGCAAATCCAGGTAATGCAGCTCCTGATCCACTTCGTTATTGGTGTTACAGACCAGCGGCGTAAAGCCTTTTTCCCGACACGCCGCTTCAATACCGCTCAGCACATCGACAGAGTAAGGGTTGGTGATATCGGCGATGATCAGGCCAATTAAACGGGTGCGCCCACGTTTCAGGCCGCGCGCCATTTGGCTTGGGCGGTAATCGAGTTCGGCAATCGCTGTTTCAATGCGCAGACGAAGGTCATCGGACAACACGCTTTGCTCGCCGTTAAGATAGCGGGAAACACTGGTTTTTCCGGTCTTTGCCGCTTTCGCGACATCGCTTATCGTGGGGCGCGCAGCCTTGCTGTTCATGATTTTCTCCGAGGGTAACTTTCTGGAGAGTAACATAAATTATGCAGGCTGGTGGATGACGCTGGTGCTTATCCACCTGACCAAGGCCTGGTGTTTCGAAGGTCGGATTAGCGTGAGCGTCATCCGACACCATCTCAAAGATCTCATCTGGTCCCAAATCATCCTCACTCTGTCCGTTTTTGGTATTAGCAATACGGCCAACCCTTGTCACAATGGATTCATACCCACTGATGAGGAGTCCGAAAATGTCCCGTTCCGTTCTGATTAATATCGACACACAACAATCTTTCTTCCATCGCGATTTCTGGCAAGAAGACGATTTTCCGGCATTCCAGCAGGCCATTTCACAGCTGATTTCCGGCTGCCAGGATTTGAATATACCGGTGGTGGATATTTTCCACGTGAGTGATGAAGGCCCGTTCTCGCTGGCTTCCGGCTATGTTAAAGCCATGCCTTTCTTGCAACATCAGGCTGATGTGGCCTTCCAGAAACACGTTCACAACGCATTTACCGATACCGGCCTCGATCATTGGCTGCGTAGCCGTGATATTAACCATATGATTGTCTGTGGGATTCGTACCGAGCAATGTTGCGAAACGACCACGCGGGTGGCGTCTGATTTGGGTTATCGCGTTTCATTTGTCAGCGAAGCGATGCTCACCTTCCCGATGAGCTGGAAAGGGGTTACGCTGGATGCCGCAACTCTGCGCCATCGTACTGAAACAGTGCTGACGGGGCGTTTTGCGCAAATCCAAACCGTTGCCGAGTGCCTGGAGTCTTTATCGTGAGTATTGGGGTCTGGTTCGTTGTTTTGCCTGGTGTTTTATCTCTCGACTTAACCGGCCCTGCGGAAACGCTGGCGCTGGCGGGGGAAGCCTTTCACCTGCATTTCATCGGCCCGGACCCACAAGTCATCACTTCAATTGGGCTGAATTTTTCGGGTATCGAAGCGCTGCCGGACAGCTTCACGCCAGGTAGCCTGCTGGTTTTGCCCGGCGTGTGCGATTCAAATCGCTACTTTGAGACGCCACAAGCCGAACAGGTGCGCCGTTGGCTGACGCGCCTGCAACCGCAAATTCATAGCCAGCAACTCAACTTGATGTGCGTCTGTTCCGGTTCGTTGCTGGCGGCGAAAGCGGGGCTGATGAACGGCGTGCAATGCACCACGCATCACGATGTATTGGTCAGATTACGTGCCGCCGCACCCACCGCGCAGGTGAAAGATAACCGTATTTTCGTTGAAGATCGGGGTATCTGGACCAGCGCGGGGATTACTTCCGGGATTGATCTCTCGCTGCATCTGATTAACCGCTATTGCGGCCCCAAAGCGGCGCTGGATGTAGCGCGTGAAATGGTGGTGTGGTTCCGCCGTTCGGGCGACGACCCGCAATTATCGCCGTGGCTGCGTTACCGCAACCACATTCACCCGGCGGTGCATCGTGCTCAGGATTTGCTTTCTGCGACACCCGAATCAGCGTGGGATGTGCAGGAAATTGCCGACAAAGTGCATGTCAGTTCACGCCATTTGTCGCGGCTTTTTCAGCAGCATTTGGGGATATCGGTGCGGGATTATCTGGAGCAATTGCGCCTGGCAGTTGCCGAACAGCGCTTGTTACAGGGGCAACGCATGGAGCAGGCGGCAGTTGCGGCGGGCTTTTCGTCGCCACGCCAGTTACATCGCGCCCGCGCCCGCAACGCTTAACTCACCATTTTACGGGTATCAATGCGCTGCAATGCCATGGAAAGCAGCAAACTTCCGGCAAGCGTCGCGCCGAAAATCCACAGAATATCCAGCACCGGCGAATTTGTTATTTGATAACCATGAGTGCGTAAGAAGTGGATGATCAGCGCGTGGAAACCGTAAATGCCCAGCGAATGTCGCGAGATTAATGTCAGCCCAGGCAACGGGCGGCCATTCAGGCAATTCTTCACCAGCACCAACAAGCTAATGGCGGCGATAAACACCAGCGGCCCACAATAAACGTAGAAG
>NZ_JAHWLU010000185.1:0-5685 GCF_022134725.1 Buttiauxella sp. S19-1 | reverse complement strand
ATGCAGGTCGACCTGGCGTTAAGCAAAAGCGATATCGGCCTGCTGGGTACGCTGTTTTATCTCTCCTACGGCCTGTCGAAATTTGTCGCCGGATTGTGGCACGACCGTCGGGGCGCACGCTGGTTTATGGGCGCGGGCCTGCTGGCAACCGGAATACTGAACATTCTTTTTGCCTTCGGCAGCAACTTACCGATGTTGCTGGTTATCTGGACGCTGAACGGCTTCTTCCAGGGTTGGGGATGGCCGCCCTGCGCCAGATTGCTAACGCACTGGTATTCGCGCAACGAACGCGGTTTTTGGTGGGGCTGCTGGAATACCTCCATTAACCTCGGCGGCGCTGCCGTTCCGTTGATTTCCGCGCTGATGGCGCTGTGGTTCGGCTGGCAGGCGTCGCTTTTTGTCTCGGGTGGTATCGGCATCATCACCGGGATTTGGCTATGCCGTAGCTTAACCGGCACGCCACAAGAAATGGGATTACCACCGGTCGGTGTCTGGCGACATGACCCGCTAGAAATGCGCCAGCAGCAACTCAGCCCGGCGATGCCACAGTGGCAAATGTTTCGCAGCACCGTGTTGCAAAACCCAATGGTCTGGCTGCTCGGCGTCAGTTACGTGCTGGTGTACCTGATTCGTATCGCGCTTAACGACTGGGGCAATATCTGGCTTTCCGAAAGCCACGGCGTGAATTTACTCAGCGCCAACGCCACGGTGATGTTGTTCGAAATGGGCGGTTTGCTGGGGGCGTTGTTTGCCGGATGGGGTTCAGATTTGCTGTTTCGCGGCCAGCGCGGGCCGATGATTTTACTGTTTGCGTTAGGGCTGTTTGTTTCCGTCGCCGCCCTGTGGTTATCGCCCGTACACCATTACGCACTACTGGCAGTGTGCTTTTTCTCCATCGGCTTTTTTGTCTTTGGCCCGCAGATGCTGATTGGCCTCGCCGCCGTGGAATGCAGCCATAAGCAGGCTGCGGGTAGCGTCACAGGATTCTTAGGTTTGTTTGCCTATTTAGGCGCGGCACTGGCGGGATGGCCACTGTCGCAAGTGATTGAGCGTTATGGCTGGTCCGGGATGTTCGCGCTGTTAACCGTGGCTGCCGCACTGATTGGATTTTTGCTGATGCCCCTGTTAATGGCGGGCATCAGCGCGCAAGACAGGAGTGTTGGTGCCATGGATCCGGCAATCACCTTACCTCAGGACACTTAGGATAATAATATGAAACTGACCGTGCTCTCTTCTCTGGTTGCTGCGGGTGTTGCGTTGGCTACCCTGTCCGGTGCCGCGCAGGCCAAAGGCCGTCTGGTGGTGTATTGCAGCGCCACCAATGAAATGTGTGAAACTGAAACCAAAGCGTTTGGCGAAAAATACGATGTGAAAACCTCGTTTATCCGTAACGGTTCCGGCAGCACACTGGCGAAGGTGGATGCCGAGAAGAAAAACCCACAGGCCGATGTGTGGTACGGCGGCACGCTGGATCCGCAGTCTCAGGCGGGTGAAATGGACCTGCTGGAGCCGTATAAATCCGCCAACCTCGCGCAAATCATGCCGAAGTTCCAGGACCCGGCAAAACGCAAAGGCAACTACTCCTCTGCGGTGTATATCGGCATTCTCGGTTTTGGCGTCAACACTCAGCGCCTGAAAGAGAAAAACCTGCCGGTGCCCAAGTGCTGGAAAGATCTCACCAACCCAATTTATAAAGGCGAAATCCAGGTTGCTGACCCGCAAAGCTCAGGCACGGCGTACACCGCACTGGCAACCTTCGCGCAGCTTTGGGGCGAAGATCAGGCGTTTGATTACCTGAAAAAACTCAACGGCAATATTTCCCAGTACACCAAATCCGGCATTGCTCCGGCACGTAACGCCGCTCGTGGCGAAACCGCTATCGGCATTGGCTTCCTGCATGATTACTCGCTGGAAAAAGAGAACGGCGCACCGCTGGAGCTGATTTCCCCCTGCGAAGGCACCGGCTATGAAATTGGCGGCGTCAGCATCCTGAAAGGCGCGCGCAACATGGACAACGCCAAATTGTTCGTTGACTGGGTGCTGTCGAAAGAAGCGCAGGAATTGTCGTGGAAAAAAGGCAAGTCCTACCAAATTCTGACCAACACCACCGCTGAAAGCTCCCCGCTGTCGCTCAAGCTCGATGACCTGAAACTCATCAACTATGACATGGACAAATACGGCGCGACCGAGATGCGCAAAGCGCTGATCAATAAGTGGGTTAGCGAAGTGAAAATGGGTAACTAACCCATTAGCAGGTGACGGCGTCACGTCACCTGCCCCCTCCTTTTCTTTTGGCCGATGAGGCACTTATGTCTGAAACTTTACTTTTGCGTCCTGCGCAGAAGCGGGACGCTATTCTCTGGTGGGTGGCGTTGTGCTGGCTGGCTTTTGCCCTGCTGCCAAGCTGGAGCCTGGATTACGGCCTGTTTGAATCAACCGGTGACGAACTGCTCGCGGCTTATAGCTGGTCGGGAATTAACATCAGTTTGCTGTGGTACGTTTTACCGTCGCTATTACTGCTGCGCCCGTTCCATGCCTCAGGGCCGGAAAAGCGCCAGCGCCACTATTTCGATGCAGGCTGGGCGTTGCTGTGCATGGCCTTTGTGGTGGTCAGCGCCACCGTGACGGAACGCGGGCTAGGCTATGCCACACTGGTGCTGTTTATCGCGCTCGGCATGGTTATCACCCTTGCTCTGACGCGCCTCGAATGGCTGGGCGGCGACAGTTTTGTCATTGGCTCGCTGGTGGCGATTGTGGCGCTAATTGGCGTGTTTATTGTCTGGCCAAGCATCGCGATTTTCATTCCGATGTTTACCACCGACAGCGGCGAGTTTGCCCCACTGGCGTTTATGGCGGTGCTCAGCCAGGCGCATATTATTCAGGTGATTATCAACTCCATCGCGCTGTCGATTGCGGTGGGCATTGGCTGCACCTTCTTCGGCCTGGTGCTGGCGATTTACACCACACGCATCGCCAAACGTAGCGCCATTATTGGCCGTATCTTCTCGATTCTGCCGATTGTCACCCCGCCGTTTGTGGTTGGCCTTGGCGTCACGCTGATGATGGGGCGTTCAGGTTATATTACCGAATTGATGGTTGACTGGTTCGGGTTGACGAACACCAACTGGCTGTACGGTTTTACCGGCATCTGGCTGGCGCAAGTTCTGGCCTTCACACCAATGGCATTTATGATCCTCGATGGCGCGATTAAAACCATTCACCCGTCGCTGGAAGAAGCCTCTTATACCCTGCGGGCTACACGCTGGAAGACCTTCAAAGGGGTGTTTTTACCGCTGCTGAAACCGGCGCTGGCAAACGCATTTTTGATTGTGATTGTGCAATCGCTGGCGGACTTCAGTAACCCGCTGGTGTTAGGCGGCAACTTTGACGTGCTCGCCACGCAAATCTACTTCTACATCACCGGTTCACAGCTGGATTACCAGGCCGCCAGTACCCTCGGCGCGTTCCTGCTACTGTTCTCGCTGCTGGTGTTCTGCATTCAGTACATGTGGATTGGCAAACGCTCCTACGTCACGGTTTCCGGTAAATCCAACCGTGGTGATGTACAACCGTTGCCGGTCACTCTGGTATGGGCGGTGGTGGCGTTATTAGCGGTGTGGATTGCCTTTAACGCCCTGCTCTATGGCAGCATTTTCTACGGCAGTTTCACCGTCAACTGGGGCGTGGATTACACGCTGACCTTCGATAACTTCATCAAACTGTTCGGCCAGGGAATGAGCGATGGCGCATGGCCTTCACTGCTCGACACCTTGCTGTACGCCGGAATTGCCGCGCCCATCACCGCTTTCTTCGGCTTGTTGATTGCCTGGATTGTGGTGCGCCAGCAGTTCCGTGGCAAAAAGACTATCGAGTTCACCACCATGCTGTGCTTTGCGGTACCAGGCACCGTGGCAGGCGTGTCCTACATTCTGGCGTTTAACAGCGCGCCAGTTTACCTGACGGGAACTGCGGCGATTGTGATTATGTCGATGGTGATGCGTAACGTTCCGGTAGGTATCCGTGCGGGCATTGCCGGGCTGGGGCAAATCGACAAGTCACTCGACGAAGCTTCTTTGAGCCTGCGAGCCGGGTCGATGCGCACCATTATCAACATTCTGCTGCCGCTGCTGCGCCCGGCGATTCTGTCGGCGCTGATTTACAGCTTTGTGCGCGCCATTACGACCGTCAGCGCCATTGTGTTCCTCGTCACTCCGGATACCCGTGTCGCCACCGCCTACATTCTGAACCGCGTGGAAGATGGCGAATATGGCGTGGCGATTGCCTACGGCTCAATCCTTATTGTCGTGATGCTGACGATTATTTTCATCTTTGACTGGTTGATTGGTGAAGCGCGAATTTCACGTTCAAAAGCCAAAACCAACGCGTGATTACGGAGTAAAACATGACACAACCTCATTTTGTAGAACTGCGCAATGTCACGAAACGGTTTGGTAATAACACCGTCATTGCGGGCATTAATCTGGCCATTCCTAAAGGGGAAATGGTGACGCTGCTCGGGCCATCCGGCTGCGGGAAAACTACAGTTTTGCGCCTGGTGGCCGGGCTTGAGAAACCCACCGAAGGGCAGATTTTTATTGATGGCGAAGACGTGACGCACCGCTCTATTCAGCAACGTGACATCTGCATGGTGTTCCAGTCCTATGCCCTGTTCCCGCATATGTCGCTGGGCGATAACGTCGGTTACGGGCTGAAAATGCTCGGCACGCCACGCGCAGAAATCAAAACGCGCGTAAAAGAAGCGCTGGCAATGGTCGATTTAGACGGTTTCGAAGACCGCTTTGTTGACCAGATTTCCGGTGGCCAGCAACAACGTGTGGCACTGGCGCGTGCGCTGATCCTCAAACCCAAAGTGCTGCTGTTTGATGAACCACTGAGTAACCTGGATGCCAACCTGCGCCGCAGCATGCGCGACAAAATCCGCGAGCTGCAAAAACAGTTCAACATCACTTCGCTGTACGTCACCCACGACCAGAGCGAAGCCTTTGCGGTATCGGACACGGTACTGGTGATGAACAAAGGCGAAATCATGCAGATTGGCAGCCCGCAGACGTTGTATCGCCAGCCCGCCTCGCGCTTTATGGCAAGTTTTATGGGCGATGCCAACATCTTCCCGGCGCGCTTTGGCAGCGATTTTGTCGAGATCCACGGCTACCGTTTACCCCGCCCGCCACAACTTACCGTGACGCAGAACGAAGGCACGGTTGGCGTGCGTCCGGAGGCGATAACGCTGAGTGAACACGGTGACGAAAGCCAGCGTTGCGTGGTGCGCCATGTGGCGTATATGGGGCCGCAATATGAAGTGACGGTGGAATGGCATGGTCAGGCGCTGTTGTTGCAGGTGAATGCCACGCGCCTACAGCCTGATGTTGGGGATAATTACTATCTCGAGATCCATCCGTACGGTATGTTTATTTTGGCGGATGCTGCGTAGCAAAATTGTTTTTTTTACTGCAGTTTATTTTCACACCAGCGGGTAGCTCGCTCTTTACCCGCTTCATTAAATAATCACATGAGTTAATATTTAACCATTGACAATATTCCACGTTATTATTTATTGAACTATCAGGCATTATAAAATATATCGATTGCAAATAATTATCTAATTGTGCAATTTCACCCTAAAACCCTTCCCCCTCCGTTGAATCCATTTCTGCACTGTTACAA
>NZ_JAHWLU010000184.1:0-5800 GCF_022134725.1 Buttiauxella sp. S19-1 | reverse complement strand
ATATTATTCAACAGCATAATGTTGAGTTCGAGTAAAAAGAACTATCTGATATGACAGCAACAACCTGGCGCGCTTTACTCAAAGGGAAACATCAACTCTCGTTGCGTTTATTTTTATTACTGAACGCGTTTTCTGCGGGATTTAGTATGGCGTCGCCTTCTGCCCACACTCAGCACCTTACCTTACCGATTATCATGGTGCTGGTGATAAGCCTCTGCTGCCTGCTCTGGCAGTTTTTTAACAAAAAAACACTGATCAACATTAACGCTGTTTCGTTAATAATTGGCTCACTTTGGGCATGGCATATCTATATAAAAGTCAGTGTGATGCCGATTAAAGATCTTAATTTTCTAATTATTGCCTTACTGGCGATATTATTTATTGGCTCAATCTCTTTTATCAATAACATACAAGCATTTATCGCCTCATGCTTGCCGGTAACGCTAATGATTTTATGGCTCGACCACGGGAATAATTGGCCGAGAGTTTTATATTCGGTGGCCCTCCCGGGCATTGGCATTATCATTCAGAATATCATTCAGCAACGTAATGATAATTTTACTCGTCGTTTAATGGATAAACTACTCGAAGAGAAAGAAACTCTTAACGATTTGAGTATGTTAGATCCCCTTACCGGTCTGTATAACCGCCGTGGTTTTCAAAATCGACTTGAGACAGTGTTAGCCGTTGGAAGCGGCACGCATTTCGTCTTGTTGCTGGATATCGATCATTTTAAAGCTTACAACGACAACTATGGTCATAGCATGGGCGATCAGGCTTTGATCCATGTCTCTGCCGCCATTCGCGATGCCGTTCGTTCTCGCGATATTGTCACCCGTTATGGCGGTGAAGAATTTATGGTGTTGCTGACCGATGTGGATGCCGAGCAGGCTTTGCAAACCGCTGAACGTATCCGCCAACGGGTTTATGATTTAAAGATCCCACACTTGTTTAATGACGACGTGGCAACCCATGTGACGGCCAGCATTGGCCTTGCCGTGCTGGAACAGCAAAACATCGAAGAGGCCTTACGGCAAGCTGATAGCGCTCTTTATCGAGCCAAACGCCAGGGTCGTAATAGCATTTTTGTCAGCGAATCGCTGCTGCCTGCCTGAGCCAAAATCCCCCATCAGAACACGCGCACAAAATAGCCTTGCTAAAGGCTTTGCCTATAGATAGGATTGGCAATCATTATCATTTGTATTAGTGGTCTTGTTTGTCGATGGCTTTTCAGTCTTCCCAGTTTCTTGATGATTTTGCATGGCACTCGCCATTTGCTACCAGCTCACAGCCAGAGCTGGCAGATGAGCTGCGCGCACATTTCATCACCCATCGACCTTATTTTAATGACATCATCAAATTCAATGAGCCCGCTCCGGCAACCAGCCAGACGTTGTATCAATGGACCCAACCCGCTGCGTTAACCTCGCTTCTTGCCTGTTACAGTGACCATATTTATCGCAACCAGCCGCAACTTGCCCGTGAGGGGAAACCGCTGAAATCACTGTGGGCGCAATGGTATCTTGGCCTGCTGGTTCCACCGCTGGTGATGGCGCTGATCACTCAGCCCCGAGCGCTGGATATCGGCCCACAACATATTCATGTCGAGTTTCATGAAACGGGCAGAGCCGCCACTTTCTGGATAGACGTTCAGGAAGATAGAGTGGCAACCACCCAGCCGTTGCAACAACGCCTTGAGAAACTGCTGGTTGAAGGGCTAATGCCGGTCGTTGAGGCGCTGGAAAACAGCGGTGAGATCAATGGGAAACTCATCTGGAGCAATACTGGGTATTTGCTAAATTGGTTTTTTGGTGAGCTGAGAGAGTTGCTTGATGATGCGACAATCGCTGAATTGCGCCACGCCTGTTTCTTTGAAAAACAACTGCGCGATGGCCAGGATAACCCCCTCTACCGCACTGTAATCCTGCGCGAAGGTTTGTTGGTACGCCGCACCTGCTGCCAGCGCTATAAGTTGCCTGATGTACAAGGTTGTGGCGACTGTACCCTGAAGTAATAAAGCAAAACGGCGGGTTTCCCCACCGTTTCATCTCACTCTTTCATTTCATTAAGCAGCCTGTTGGCTCTCTTCGCCAGAGGCTTTCTGAGCTTCTTCCGCTTCCTGCTCCAGCAACTGCTTCTCGTACACTTTAAAGAACGGGAAGTAGATGATGGCGGAAACAACAGCCAACAGAATCACCAGAATCGCCGCACGGAAATCCCAGCCTAATGCCCATGCAGCACCGATTGGCGCGGGTGCAGTCCATGGAACCACTGAAATCACACGGCCAATCAAATCCATCTTCATAGCACCCCATGCCAGCACGGCGTTAACCATTGGTGCCAGCAAGAATGGAATAAAGAACACTGGGTTCATTACGATTGGCGTACCAAAGATGACGGGTTCGTTAATGTTAAAGCAAGTTGGGACAATACTCAGACGGCCAATGGAACGCAGGTGGGCAGATTTACTCCGCAGATAGCAAATCACCAGACCCATAGTGGCCCCCGAACCACCGACAACAATGAAGAAGGTCCAGAATGCTTCCATGAAGATGTGTGGCAAAGGTGCGCCTTGTGCCAACGCGCTCTGGTTCATCCCCAGGTTGGTCAGCCAGAACATTTGCAGCATGCCGGAAACAATCGCCGCACCGTGAATCCCGGCAAACCACAGCAAGTGACCAATCAGCACCGCCAGCAGAATGGCCGGCAATGAATCAGCAGCAGATACCAGAGGTTTAAACACCGACATAATCGCTTGCGGGATTAACATGTCGAACTGCGACTGAATCAGCAGACTCAGCGGGTAGAGTGTCAGAACCACAACCAGCACAGGAATCAGCAGATCAAAGGAGTTTTTGATCATTGGTGGAACCTGGTCCGGCAGCTTGATCCCGATATTGTGCGCTTTCAGGAAGCGCATCATTTCAACACAGTAAACCGCCACCAGAATCGCGGTAAAGATCCCCGTCCCGCCCAGGCTATCCATCGGCATCACACCTTTGGTTTTCGGAGCCGCCACCAGCAGGAATGCCATTAGCGAAAGCATCGCACACATGAACGGATCCAGGCCGTGCGACTTCACATAATGTTTACCGAGGTTATAGGCAATCGCCGCACAAATGTAGATAGACATAATGCCCATCGTCATATCAAACGGCGTCAGAATTTGCCCTTCAAACTGTTTTGCCATATCCAGCCATGCTCGAGCAAAGCCCCAGGTGGTGGTTGGCGAGAAAGGCGGATAGGCGAAGACCAGCAGGAACGAACCGACAATCATGAATGGCATCGCAGAAATAAACCCATCACGAATCGCCATAACGTGGCGTTGTGATGAAATTCTTCCCGCGACGGGACTCACGTAGTTTTCTACGAAGCGAAAGATCAGATTAAAAGCGGCATGATTCGATGACATAGCAGTGCTCCTGTCAGGCTTTCAACGCGAATGTTACAGCGGGAAGAATATCGCCGCGTAACAATCCGTAATTTATATAATTGATCCCCGTAGCCGGGACCTTTTTAGATACAGCTTTAATGTCTAAAACACTGGCAGGGGCATCAGTGGCACAGCATAAAAAAATAGGTTTCATAGGCTGCTCTTATTATTGGGTACAGGTGTGTGACCGTTTCAGTATTCATCGCCTTTTCTTACTCTGCAACCGGTTACTGAAACCGGTTGCAGTGATTGTGAAGAAGATCCAGAAATCACTGAAACTTTGAGTTGTTTAGCTATTTCACATCACAGCATTGGCTATTGACGGTATGTATTCATGACACATAGAAATTATGCGTTCACTGGTTTACATATAGCACAGCCTTATGCCAAATTATTTGCGGCCAAGAATGGGAGAAAAGCATGAGCCTGCAGTCAGTCCGGCAATTCTTTGCCGAAAACGCCCCGGATATCGACATCATCGAATTAAACCAAAGCACCGCCACCGTTGCTCTGGCAGCCATGGCCCATAACGTTGAACCGGGCCAAATTGCTAAAACATTGTCGTTGAAAGTTAAGGATCAAGTCGTGTTGGTTGTCGCGAAAGGTGACGCACGCCTGGATAATAAAAAACTCAAAGCGGCTTTAGGGGCAAAAGCCCGCATGCTCAGCAGCGATGAAGTGGTTATCTGGACAGGTCATCCGGTAGGCGGGGTTTGTCCGTTTGGCCTGGAAAATCCGTTAACGGTTTACTGTGATATTTCACTAAAACAGTACGAAGAAGTTTTACCCGCAGCAGGAGCGATTCATAGCGCAGTGCGTATTTCCCCGGCTCGTCTGGCTGAACTCACAGCTGCACTTTGGGTCGATGTCTGCCAATAATCAGATGACTGAGGACGCACTAGCGAACCTCAGTCATCACTAATTTTCTTCATATCCCCTGGTGATACGGAGGCAAATTCAGCTCCTGCATCCCATGTACACTGATCATCCATGCATACATTTCGGCGTCCGTTTTCAGCATCAGGCGGCGCATAGCACTGCTTTTTTGTGCACTGATGGTTTTGTAACTTTTCTCGAGCAGAGTCGCAATTTGGGTCAGTTGCCACCCTTTGCTAAGCAGCCGTAGAACACGACGCTCTGAAAAAGTTAAATTGGCATTCGTCACCGTAATATCGGACGTATTAACCGCTTTTTCTTGCAAAAGAAGCCGGCTAATTCTTTCGGTTTGACCACCGCTATTAAAGACATGTTCGATAATACGGCTCATCGGTTCATGTAAAGAAAGCAATGCTGTTTTGGCCGTCAACAACCGTTCAATGGCAATATTCACCAAGTTCACGGGAAGCGTGAAAACCCACTCCACTTGCCGGTGCTGATTTTGTAATTGGTTGAAGAAATCACAGGCTTCGAAGATTTCCTGCAACGTGCTATCCAGTTCAATAACCACCACATCGATCTGCAGCAATATTTCTGGCCTGATATCCAAATAGTTTTCACAAAGAATGAGCGATGATTTCTCAGCGCGTTCCTTCATCATAAACTGAAGGCCTTCTCTCATCATTGGCCGCTTGCTAACAACTAACGCGCGGCAAAATGGGTTACGCAAAAAGACCTTTGCTTTGCTTTCCTGCATATTTATCTCCTTTTAAAACTTTCACTTTCCTAGCAGTGCGCAACCCAGGACATGGAGATCTTTCTCACACTGAAGGCCGAGTTTTTCCATCGCATGTCTTTTATGTGCGCTCACCGTTCTGATATCGCGTCCTAAACTTTGAGCAACCTGGCTGACGTTGTGCCCAAGAAATAACTGCCCTATTACCTGAACTTCGCATACCGTCAGTTCACCTGAAATTCTCGTATCCAGAATATTCTTGATCATCGGGCTGGAAAGCATCGATCTGGAGGAAAAAGACTTTATAATTAAATCGGTGAATGTTGAGGATGACTCGTATTGAGAAATAATCACCCGCGCACCCAAAGCAGAAATATAATTCAACACGCTAAGTTTATGATTTCGTGTGTAAGCAACAATGGCAGCGCCAGGTTGCACTGTACGGCACCAGTTAATAAATTTTATCTCCTCAGCGAGTTGAGTAGATGACTCGCTAATATTCAAAATAACAAGTGAGTCCGTGGCTTTTAATACCTCTCCATAAGCCTCATCAATCCTTTTGATATTGCTCACTAATTTATGAATTTTTGGCATGGATTTTAATCGATGTACAATTCCTGCTGCCGTTAACACGCAGGGTACAACCACCATTATTTTTCCAGGTAAACTATTTGTACTAATAATGTTTTCCATATCATTCCTTTGATTAATGCATTCATATTATTTAAAATATGACCGATGATTCACTCATACAT
>NZ_JAHWLU010000183.1:0-5822 GCF_022134725.1 Buttiauxella sp. S19-1 | reverse complement strand
GCATTTTATCAGCGTATTCCCGTTGGGCATGTTGAAGCGGGTCTGCGTACTGGCGACCTGTACTCCCCGTGGCCAGAAGAAGCGAACAGAACCATTACCGGGCATCTGGCGATGTATCACTTCGCGCCAACAGAGAATTCCCGACAAAACCTCTTACGTGAAAATATCAGCGACAGTAAGATCTTCGTTACCGGTAATACGGTGATTGATGCGCTGATTTCCGTCCGCGATCGCGTGTTGGCTGATGATAGCTTGCGCAGCTCTTTGGCGGAGTGTCATCCGTTCCTCGATAACAGCAAAAAACTGATTCTGGTTACCGGTCACCGCCGCGAAAGCTTTGGCGATGGTTTTGAACGTATTTGTCACGCGCTGGCTGAAATTGCTAAAGAAAATAGCGATGTTCAGATTGTTTATCCTGTGCATTTGAATCCAAATGTTAGCGAGCCTGTGACGCGTATTCTTGGTGATGTTAAAAACGTGGTGCTGATCGACCCACAGGAATACTTGCCGTTTGTCTATTTAATGAACCATGCCTACCTGATTCTGACCGACTCCGGTGGTATCCAGGAAGAAGCGCCATCGCTGGGAAAACCCGTATTGGTGATGCGTGATACTACAGAGCGCCCGGAAGCGGTTGATGCAGGAACCGTTCGTTTGGTGGGTACGGATACTCAAGAGATTGTCCGCCAGGTAACGCGTTTGTTGAAAGACCAAAACGAATACGAAGTGATGAGTCGGGCACATAATCCTTACGGCAACGGTAAGGCCTGTGCACAAATTTTGGCAGCATTGAAGAAGAATCAGGTGACACAACAATGAGTTTTGCAACCATCTCTGTGATTGGTCTTGGCTATATCGGATTACCTACTGCGGCTGCATTTGCCTCTAAACAGCAACACGTCGTAGGGGTTGATATCAACCAACATGCTGTAGACACCATAAATCGTGGTGCTATTCACATCGTTGAGCCCGACCTGGATAAGGTGGTCAAAACTGCTGTGGAAGGTGGTTTTTTACGCGCCAGTACCAGGCCAGTTGAAGCTGATGCTTTTTTGATTGCGGTGCCAACGCCATTTAAAGGCGATCACGAACCGGACATGGTTTATGTTAAAGCTGCCGCCGAGTCCATCGCTCCCGTCCTCAAGAAAGGGGCTTTGGTGATTCTGGAGTCCACTTCTCCGGTCGGTTCAACCGAGCAAATGGCGCAATGGTTAGCCGAACTTCGCCCTGACCTGACATTCCCTCAGCAGGCTGGTGAAGCAGCAGATGTTAACGTGGCTTACTGCCCGGAACGAGTATTGCCAGGCCAGGTGATGGTTGAGCTTATCAAAAACGATCGGGTTATTGGCGGCATGACGCCAATCTGCTCGGCTCGTGCCAGCGAACTGTACAAAATCTTCCTGGAAGGTGAGTGTGTGGTGACGAACTCCCGCACCGCTGAAATGTGTAAGCTCACTGAAAACAGCTTCCGCGATGTGAATATTGCCTTCGCCAACGAGCTGTCGCTGATTTGTGCCGCACAAGGGATTAACGTCTGGGAATTAATCCGCCTGGCGAACCGTCACCCGCGCGTCAATATCTTGCAGCCGGGTCCGGGTGTTGGTGGGCATTGCATCGCGGTTGACCCATGGTTTATCGTCGCGCAGAACCCAGAGCAAGCACAGTTGATCCGTACCGCGCGTGAGGTCAACGATGGCAAGCCGCACTGGGTTGTCAACCAGGTGAAAGCCGCCGTAGCTGACTGCCTGTCAGAAACAGGAAAGCGCGCCAGTGAAATCACTATTGCCTGCTTTGGCCTTGCGTTTAAACCTAACATTGACGACCTGCGTGAAAGCCCTGCCATGGAAATCGCTGAGCTTCTCAGCACCTGGCATAGTGGTAAAACTCTGGCAGTTGAGCCCAACATTCACCAGCTGCCGAAAAAACTGCTCGGACACTGTGAATTAGCCACTACGGATGAAGCCCTTTCACAAGCTGACGTGTTGGTGATGTTAGTCGATCACCAGGCATTCAAAGTTATTCCGGGTACACAAGTTCAGCAACGCTGGATTGTTGATACCAAAGGAGTCTGGCGCTAGTTCTCGCCAGACGCAGATGAAGCCGATGACGTCTAACTCTGTACCCGTTCACGCAAGAATTGAATCTCTCGACTGGGAGAACCAATTCTTTGCGGTGAATAGCGGAATTCTTCGTTTTGAAGATGACGCGCCCTTGCTGACTCCACCACTCCTTGCGGCGTTTACCCGTGTGCAGGCAAAAATCGCTACCCAGCAAACCCTCTTGCTTGATGGTTTGCAGCAACTCGGTTTTAAACTGGTTGAAGGAGAAGTCGATCTTGCACTGAAAGTTGGCACGCAACATGCTCCATCTTCTCTACAGCTAGCCACAGATGCGGATATCCCTGTATTACGGGATTTAGCCGCTAAAATTTTCACACAAAGCCGTTTTCGTGCGCCCTGGTATCAACCAGCTGATAGTGGAAATTTCTATGCACAATGGGTTGAAAATGCAGTGCTTGGTACTTTTGACCACGAGTGCCTGATATTGAAAAATGGTGATGTGATACAAGGCTTTGTCAGCATGCGCCAACTCAATGAGCGCGAGGCGCGTATTGGTTTACTGGCGGGACGTGGTGTGGGTGCCGAATTGATGGATACCGCGCGTTTATGGTGTCAGCAGCGTGGGTTACAAACGCTGCGCGTGGCTACACAAACCAGCAATACCGCAGCTCTGCGACGTTATATTCAAAGCGGTGCCAACATAGAAAGCACCGCCTTCTGGTTATACAGGTGAAAAAATGATTCCATTTAATGCTCCGCCAGTTGTAGGTACGGAAATCGAATACATGCAGGCTGCGATGGGTAGCGGCAAGCTCTGTGGCGACGGTGGTTTCACCCGTCGCTGTCAGCAATGGATGGAGCACCGTTTTGGCAGCAAAAAAGTGCTGCTGACACCTTCTTGTACCGCATCGCTGGAAATGGCCGCGTTGCTGCTGAATATTCAGCCCGGCGATGAAGTGATTATGCCAAGCTATACCTTTGTTTCTACAGCGAATGCCTTTGTTCTACGTGGCGCCAAAGTTGTCTTTGTTGATATTCGCCCGGACACCATGAACATCGACGAGAAGCTGATTGAAGCAGCCATCACCGAGAAAACGCGAGCCGTTGTTCCGGTTCATTACGCGGGTGTTGCCTGCGAAATGGACACCATTATGGCGATTGCGACAAAACATAAACTCTTTGTGGTGGAAGATGCCGCGCAGGGTGTGATGTCGACCTACAAAGGCCGTGCCTTAGGAACAATTGGTCACATTGGCTGCTTCAGCTTCCACGAAACCAAAAACTACACCGCCGGTGGCGAAGGGGGAGCGACGCTGATAAACGACGCTTCACTTATCGAACGCGCGGAAATTATTCGTGAAAAAGGCACCAACCGCAGCCAGTTCTTCCGTGGGCAAGTGGACAAATACACCTGGCGCGATATTGGTTCAAGCTACCTGATGGCAGACCTCCAGGCTGCATATCTTTGGGCGCAACTGGAAGCCGCTGAAAAGATTAACCAACAGCGCCTGAAACTGTGGCATGCCTATTACGACGCGCTTGCACCACTGGCTAAAGCCGGGCGCATCGAACTGCCATCGATTCCAAAAGACTGTGTACAAAATGCGCACATGTTTTATATCAAGCTGCGTGATATCGAAGACCGCAGCGCGCTGATTGCGTATCTCAAAGAGGCAGAAATTATGGCGGTGTTCCATTACATCCCATTACATGATTGCCCGGCTGGCGAGAAGTTTGGCTACTTCCACGGCGAAGACCGTTTCACCACCCAGGAAAGTGAGCGCCTGCTGCGCTTGCCGCTGTTCTATAACCTGTCTCCAGCGAACCAGCGTACTGTTATCAATACGTTGTTAAGCTTCTTCTCCTGATATGTCACTCGCGAAAGCCTCAGTGTGGACCGCAGGGTCCACGCTGGTAAAAATTGCTGCCGGTTTGCTGGTGGTGAAGTTGTTGGCTGTGGCGTACGGCCCCAGTGGTGTTGGACAGGCTGGAAACTTCCGCCAGATGGTCACCGTATTAGGTGTGCTGGCCGGGGCGGGGATCTTCAATGGCGTGACTAAATATGTCGCGCAATATCACGATCAACCCGAGCAACTGCGCAAAGTCATCGGCACGTCATCGGCCATGGTTTTGGGCTTCTCGACGCTTTTAGCCATTATTTTTGTAGTGGCGGCAAAGCCGATTAGCCTTGGTTTATTTGGGCATGAAAACTACCAGGGACTCGTGCGTCTGGTCGCGCTTGTGCAAATGGGTATTGCCTGGGCGAACTTGTCGCTGGCCATCATGAAAGGTTTTCGTGATGCGGCGGGTAATGCACTGGCGCTGATTGGCGGCAGCCTGATAGGCGTCCTGGCTTATTACCTTTGCTACCGCCTGGGAGGTTATCAGGGGGCGCTGTTAGGGCTGGCGTTGGTGCCAGCGCTGGTACTGATTCCTGCTGGCATTATGCTGGTTCGCCGCGAACACGTACCGCTCGGTTATCTGAAACCGCAATGGGATAAAGTCTACGCCAGCAGTCTTGGCAAGTTCACCATCATGGCGCTGATTACCTCGGTAACGTTGCCGGTGGCCTACGTGATGATGCGAAATCTGCTCGCCGCGCATTACAGCTGGAATGATGTCGGAATCTGGCAAGGTGTTAGCAGCATTTCGGATGCGTATCTGCAATTCATCACCGCTTCGTTTAGCGTGTATTTACTGCCAACGCTTTCTCGACTGACCAGCAAACATGACATCAGCCGTGAGATCCTTCGCTCACTGAAATTTGTGCTGCCCGCCGTGGCTCTGGCGAGTTTTACCGTCTGGCTATTACGTGACTTCGCCATCTGGCTGCTTTTCTCGCACAAGTTTATTGCGATGCGCGATCTTTTCGCCTGGCAACTGGTGGGTGACGTACTGAAAGTGGGCTCCTACGTATTTGGCTATCTGGTGATAGCGAAAGCCTCGCTTCGCTTCTATATTTTGACTGAAATCAGCCAGTTTGCGTTATTGACCGGTTTTTCGCATTGGCTTATACCTGCGCATGGCGCGCTCGGCGCGGCACAGGCTTATATGGCAACGTACATCATTTACTTCACGCTCTGTTGCAGCGTTTTTCTTATTTATCGTAGACGAGCATGACGACACTGATTCACGTACTGGGATCGGATATCCCACATCATAATCAAACGGTACTGCGTTTCTTTAATGACGCACTGGCTACCGCGAATCCGCACGCCCGCCAGTTTATGGTGGTGTCAAAGGACGACTCGCCGCTGTCGGCTTTTCCGGCGCTTGCAGTCATGCTTTATCCAACCAAAAAAGCGCTGGCAAAGGCCGTGATTGAAAAGGCCCGAGCTAATCGTCAACAACGCTTTTTCTTCCATGGTCAATTTAATAGTGCGCTATGGATTGCCTTGCTGACCGGTGGTTTGAAGCCCACCCAGATGTACTGGCATATTTGGGGCGCTGATCTTTACGAGGCCTCGAAGAGCCTCAAGTTTCGGGTATTTTACCTGCTGCGCCGTATTGCGCAGGGGCGGGTGGGGCGAGTTTTTGCCACGCGCGGCGACCTGAACTACTTCCATGAACGTCACCCGAATGTAGCTGGCGAACTGATTTATTTCCCGACGCGCATGGATTCGTCGCTGAATACTTTGGACTCTGGTGACGTGAAAACCGGCAAAATGACGCTGCTGGTGGGCAATTCTGGCGATCTTAGCAATCAACACATTGTGGCGTTGAAAGCGATTCATGCCCAGTTTGGCGACACGGTACGCGTGG
>NZ_JAHWLU010000182.1:0-5830 GCF_022134725.1 Buttiauxella sp. S19-1 | reverse complement strand
TTACGCCCCCGCTTTTTGTCAGTGAGCCTAAAAGTGAAAACACGCTGCGTATTATTTACGCCGGGCCACCGTTGCCAACCGATCGTGAGTCCATTTTCTGGATGAACGTGAAAGCGATTCCCTCGGTGGATAAATCCAGTCTCGCAGGCAATAACGTGCTGCAATTGGCGATTTTGTCACGCATCAAATTATTTGTTCGCCCTAAAAACCTGCAAATGCAGCCAGATGAAGCGTTTAAACAACTGCGTTTTAGCCGTAGCGGCGAGCATCTGAGTATTCACAATCCTTCGCCTTATTACATCAGTACGGTCAATCTGAAGGTCGGTAACGAGAAACTGGCAAATACCATGGTTGCGCCAAAAAGTGTGGCGCAGGTGACGGTCCCAGCCACGCTAAAAGGAACCATCTCCTTCCAGACCGTGAATGATTACGGTGCGGTAACCCCTGTGCAAAAGGGCGCAATGCTGTAATGCGGGCTCTGCACAACAAGGATACCGGGCAGATGATGAACAAGTCAGTTACTCCGATTGCGGCGATGGTGATGGCAGCGCTTTGGCCTGCAATCAGTTCAGGAGAAAGCTATTTTAACCCTGGTTTTTTGTCGCCAGAAGATGCTGCTGTTGCGGATTTATCGCGTTTTGAAAAAGGGAGCCAACAGGCTCCTGGTGTGTATCGTGTGGATATCTGGCGTAACGCTGAATTTATCGCAACCCAGGATCTGCGCTTTGATGCCAGTAACAAGGCGGATGGAAAGGTAAGCGCGGACGGTCTGGTGCCGTGCCTTGATACAGGCTGGTTGCAGCGTCTGGGGCTGAATATGCTTGCTTATCCTGCGCTTGCGAAATTAAAGCCTGGGGAATGCGTGCCGTTGGCGGAGCTCATCCCTGGTTCAGAAACCCACTTTGATTTTGCCAAACTGCGGTTGGATATAAGCCTGCCGCAAGTGTCGTTGCTTAATAGCGCTCGCGGGTATATTCCTGCGCAAGAATGGGACGAAGGCATCCCTGCGGTACTGCTCAACTACAGCTTTACTGGAAACCACGGCAGTTATGACGATAACTATTATTTAAGCCTGCAAAGTGGCCTGAACTATGGGCCGTGGCGGCTGCGCAACAGTGGTGCCTGGAGTTATACGCGCGGTGATGGTTACCATTCCAACAACTGGAATAACATCAGCACATATGCGCAGCGGACAATCATCCCACTCAAAAGCGAGTTGGTGCTCGGCGACAGCAACACCAGCAGTGATGTGTTCGATAGCCTGGGTTTTCGCGGTGCACGGCTCTATTCGGCAGACAGCATGTACCCGGATAGCCTACAAGGTTACGCGCCAACGGTGCGCGGCATCGCACGGACAAACGCCAAAATCACCATCCGCCAGAATGGTTTTGTGATTTACCAAAGCTATGTGTCACCGGGCGCGTTTGCTATCAACGACCTGAATCCTACCTCCTCAAGCGGCGATCTTGACGTTACCCTGGAAGAAAAAGACGGTACGCTGCAAAAATACACGGTGCCTTATTCCACCGTTCCGCTGTTGCAGCGTGAAGGGCGGCTAAAATTCGACCTGGTTGCCGGGGATTTCCGCAGCGGTAGCGACCAACAAGAAACGCCATTTTTCACTCAGGCTACGCTGATTGCCGGTTTACCCCGCGGTTATACAGCTTACGGCGGCACACAACTTGCCGAGGATTACGCCTCGGTGGCGCTGGGCGCGGGTAAAAATATCGGGGAGTGGGGGGCCATTTCACTTGATGTCACTCATGCCCGTAGCAAACTGGCGGATGACAGCGAACATGAAGGCCAATCGCTTCGTTTCCTGTATGCCAAATCCCTCAGCAATTACGGTACTAACTTTCAATTGCTCGGCTACCGCTACTCAACTCGTGGCTTCTACACGCTGGACGAAGTGGCCTACAAAAATATCGAAGGTTACGAATTCGCCGATGAACAAGACGGCAACCACAACACTGAGCCGGTGGTGCAGAGTTATCACAACTTGCGCTACAGCAAGCGTGGGCGTTTTCAGGTCAACATTTCTCAGGGGCTTGGCGATTATGGCTCATTCTACGTTTCAGGCAGCCAGCAAACCTACTGGGAAACCAACGAGAACAACACCTCTTACCAGGCAGGATATGCCAGTGGCTGGCGCGGAATCAGTTACTCGATGTCGATGTCATGGAACAAATCGGTCGGTATTTCCGCCAGCGATCGCATCATGGCATTTAACCTCTCGGTGCCGTTCAGCACGTTATTGGGGCATGGTTACTCACGTTCCAGCACCCTCGACCGCGCCTACGCCACATTTGCCGCCAGCAACAATTCAGAAGGTGACTCCACGCTGCAAACTGGGATCGGCGGCACATTACTTGAAGGGCAAAACCTGAGCTACAACGTCACCCAGGGATACAGTGACAGCAACGGCTACACCGGAAGTGCCAGTACCAACTGGCAAGCCACTTACGGCACGGTGGGATTGGGCTACAACTACGACCGCGACCAACATGACTATAACTGGCAAGCATCGGGTGGTGTGGTAGGACATGCCGATGGCATCACCTTTAGCCAGCCGCTCGGAGATACCAATGTGTTAATTAAAGCGCCGGGTGCCAGCGGTGTTGGCGTCGAAAACCAAACCGGGGTGAAAACCGACTGGCGCGGTTACGCCGTGATGCCTTATGCCACGGTTTACCGCTACAACCGTATCGCACTGGATACCAACACCATGGATGACCATACCGATGTTGAAAATAACGTCAGTAGCGTGGTGCCAACGGAAGGGGCATTGGTACGGGCCGAATTTAAGGCGCGGATTGGCGTGCGGGCTATCTTCAACGTGACGCGTGGCGGGCGCGCAGTGCCATTCGGCTCGATGGTGCGTGAAGAAACCAGCGGTGTCACCAGTATGGTGGGAGATGAGGGGCAAATTTATCTCAGCGGCTTGCCGATGCAGGGAAAACTGCTCATTCAGTGGGGCGATGGCAAAGATTCACACTGTTACGCACCTTATACATTACCGCCAGAAAGCCTGACTCAGGCAGTCGCCGTGGTGAGTGCCACCTGTTCATAGAATGGCGCACTATTCAGGGATTTGTTTATGAAATTGATGACATCTTTAGCAGGGGCGGTGCTTCTGGCATGTGCACTACCGGCGTCTGCCACGGTCTGCAAAAACTCAAACGGCGTGCCGACGGATATCTTTTATGACCTGTCAGACGTATTCACCAGTGAAAATAATAACGTCGGGCAAATCATTACGCTTGCTAACAAAACCGGTTGGGTTGGCGTCAATGCCACCTGCCCGGCAGGGACCAGCGGCAACACCACCATGCGTAGTTATGTGAACGCGTTGCCGGTGCAAGAAACCATTGGTGGGTATCAATATATGAAACTCAATGACTATCTCGAAGGGGCAATGAGTATCACCGACAGCTATTCGGGGCAGTTTTTCCCGCCGAAAAACTATATCCAGATGGGCAGCCATCCTAATGTTTCTAAACAACAACCCTTTCCAGTTAATGATTCTAAACTGGTTTTTAAACTCAAAGTGACACGGCGATTTATCAACATGGTGCCGATTCCAAAACAGACCATGTTTACGGTGTATGTCACCACGCGTAACACCGACCCGTTGACTACACCGGTTTATACCATCAGCTACAGCGGTAAAATTGAAGTACCGCAAAGTTGCGAAATCAATGCAGGCCAAATCGTCGAATTTGATTTTGGCGACATTGGTGCTTCGTTATTTAGCCAGGCAGGAGCCGGGAACCGTCCGCAAAGTGTTACGCCACAAAGTAAAACCGTTGCCATCAAGTGCACCAATGTGGCGGCGCAGGCCTATCTCTCTTTACGTATTGAAGCTGAAAAAGCTTCCGGCAATATCATGGTCTCTAACAACGACGATCTCGGCTTTGTCGTTGCGGATAGCAGTGGTTTGCCGTTAATTCCTAATAATCTGAGCAGTAAAATCCATTTTCGCCTCGATGATGCTGCTGCTGCGCAGGTGGGGATTCGCGCCTGGCCTGTGAGCGTCACCGGGAATAAACCTGCAGAAGGGCCGTTTACCGCGCGGGGCTATTTGCGGGTGGATTATGACTAAAACCTGGAGCGGTAATTTTCTGCTGGTCTGCATGCTGGTCGCTGGCGTCATGAACAGTGCGCAGGCCGATTCCCCGCTAGGCGAAGTCAATATCGAGCTGCGTGGCAACGTGGTGGATTTTAGCTGTTATGTCGAAATGGGTGATGACAATAAAACGGTGCAACTCGGTAGCTGGCCGACAAAACAACTGCGTACTGCAGGCAGCACTACGCAAAGTATGCCGTTCAGTTTGAAACTAAACGGCTGCCCGCCAGGAGCGGCATCAATCACTTTTTCGGGGAAGCAAGCCACTGGCAACCCCGGTTTGCTGGGGTTAAATGAGAGTAGTGTCAGCAATGTGGCTATTGAGCTGCGCGACCGGGATAAAACGCAATTGCCACTGGGGCAGGCGAGCCAGGATGTGGTTGTAGATGAGAATGGTAATGCGGTATTAGCCTTTTTTGCTAATTACATCGCCCTGGCCGATAACCCGCAACCGGGACCGGCCAACGCAGATGCTACGTTTATGATTAATTATTATTAACGGATAAAATATACCGCAGTGAAATAATAAAGCCGGGTTTTATTCCCGGCTTTATTATTTTAATTGTGACCTGCGACGTGTTTTTATAATAATTCTTTTACACGGGCATAGTCGATAAGTTCGACAATCGAGGAGACGTGAAGCTTGGAGAAGATATTTGACTTATGTGCGCTAATGGTCTTGCTGCTGAGCAGCAGTTGTTCGGCGATTTCCTTATTTGATAACCCATTAGCAAGGTGACGTAATACGGTTATCTCCCGATTAGATAATGGCATGTCGTCAGTTGCACCATTGCGTGATGCCGGGTTGCTAATTAATTCCAGGGTTTCAGAGGGAAAGAACGAATACCCTGCAAGCAACATTTCTACCGCGTGATAGATATCTTCCTGTTCTTTCCTTTTGCTGACAAAGCCGTTTGCACCAGCTTGAATGGCGCGGCCAGCATAAAATTTTTCAGACTTAGATGACAAGAAAAGTATGCGGGTGTCGGCTTGTATACTTTTGATTCTCTTTAATAAAGCAAATCCGTCGATGGACGGCAATTCAATGTCAAGAATCACCAGGTCGACAAGATGGCTGCTCATGTAGTTAATGACCTCGCGGCTGTCATCTGTTTTCATCACGACTTCTATATCTTTATTTTTCTGTAACAGTACTTCAATCGACATTCTGACAATAGGGTGTTCGTCCATGATAATTACGGATGCAGGTTTCATATTATTGCCTCATTTTTTGAGAAACTCATCGCATTGATACATAGTCACTGGCGGCTAAAGTGATGAAACGCTTTATTAGCTATTATTTTATAATGTATGCAATATGTTCCCTTCAACTTAAAACCATACCTCAATGTACTGTTTGCTAATGATTTCGAGTGTAACTGGATAATTGTTTGTCTAATCGAAAATACATATTTAGATTTTCTAATCAAGCAATTTGATTATACATCTATATAAATTCAGAGAAAGGCTGCTGTTATCTATAGCCAGTAATGGTGCGATCAAATTCTAATTATTCAGGTTGAGTATTTGTTATTTGGATAATACAACCATGTTAGTTAAAATATTTGGATAAAAAGTTTGTTTTTAATGTGAAGAATAGTGCGATATCTCAAATGTGTATTATTTGTTATATCTGGCATGAGGTTGTCAGATGGGACATCGTTCTGTAGTCGCCTGGCGGGCGGAAAAAAGAGTGTCCAGGAA
>NZ_JAHWLU010000181.1:0-5918 GCF_022134725.1 Buttiauxella sp. S19-1 | reverse complement strand
GCTGAGCACTCATCCCTTAACTCCGGGGATAGATCTTGACCAAGCAATGCTTTAGTAATTGCAGCCATAATGACATCTCCAATAACTATTAAACATCAGGAATGTTATTTTTTAAAATCGAAACTATTAATTTCGTCATTAACAATAACAAGATTGTTGGTGAAATTGAATTATGATTCCGCTGGCTTGCTGCATATATAATACTTTCAGTTGACACCAGCGATATTTCTAAATCTTTTCGCTGATATTTTTGTAACAAAAAAAAGATAACAGATCAAAATCAATAATTTCGCCGCTGACAAAAAATATTATTAATTATATCTTGAGTGTAATCATTCTGTGGTCACATCCCATTAACAAGTAATATTCCCAATTAATTCAGTACCGACCAGGTAGATCAAATCTCCCCGTGAAAATTTTGATCGCTTCTATACTGAAAACAAAGGTATTCTTGCAAATACATTCATAGAACTCATGTTCGTTCAATGGGGAGACTGGGAGCAACATGACGGTGCCGTACTCTTATGCTTTGCCCATTATTGCTGCGCTGTCGTTAGCCAGCCCGGTGAGTTATGCCGTTGATGCGAGCCGCCCTAAAAAGCATGCTGATGCGGTACTCGCGCTAATGAGTTACACCGTCTGGCCGGATATCACCGCCAGCGATCTGAATATCGATAACGGTACCAGCGGGACGCAAGAGCTATCCATTACCCAGTTCGGCGGTGGCGCAACCATCAGCAAGGAAGTCCCTCTCTATCTTGAAGGGACGATGGGTTACAGCCGTTATGACCCGCAATTTGTACTTTCCGACGGGACCCAAAGCCGCAAAATCCCGACCAAATGGAACAGTCTAACCGCCACGGGTGGCGTTGGCTGGGATTTTCACGTCTATACCGATAGATGGGGTGGTAACCTGGTACTGCGCCCAATCTTCAATTTCATGCTCGGCACCATGGCCAGTGACCTACGCATTGGCACTTATGTTTTCAAACGACGTACTAATAAAGATTTTGATTTTCTGAATGGTGGGCGGCTCAATGCCTATGGTTTGGGCGGTTCGCTGATGCTCGATTATGAATTGTTCTCAAAACCTCAGGATATCGATATCGAGTTGCGTTATTCCGACATGACTCTGCGCAGTTTTGGCAGCACATCTGAAGCCGTCAGAGGCGAGGCCAACACGCAAAATCTGGGCGTTTATCTGCGTCGTCGTGCTCCTGTCTCGGACTGGACGTTGCTCAATAAGCCGCTACGTTATGTTCTGGAAGGGGCACATACCGAGTATTTGGGGGAGCAACGTGGGCAACTCGGTTTTAATAGTCTGACATCGATGGGGTTAGGGTTCGAGCTAGATAGCAGTGATTATGATGTTTTCATCACCCGCACAAGACTGGTGGCGCGTTATATGTTTGGTAATAACACCAATGGTTACGGTTTAGGATTGGCGATGAGTTTTTAAGGCGGGTTGATTTTGCAAAGCCTGGGAGTTGCCACCCAATCATGTGCACAACATCAGATTGCAGAAATAACGGTTAGCTCAACTACTATTTAAAAAACGTTGATATATCTCAGATGTCATCGAAGCAAACTGGGATACATCAACGGTTGCAGCTTATCTTATACATACCAGTACACGACATTTGTATACAAGCCGGAATTACTCAACCATAAAGTTCATGTGATGCACACGCAGGTTATATTTTTCAACAATAATCTTAGTTGCATTCATACTCGCGATGCGTTGCTGTGAGTTTAACGCTTGTTCCATCGCATTTTTATCTTCATAACTGTGCTGCATCATCAAAATAACACTCTGATGACACTCAGACTCTATAAATTCTGGCTTACTCAATACAACACCTTTATTACCAGGGAAAGTACGGATAATAGGTGCAACTTCTTTTTCCATATAATTGTAAAAGTCTATTTTTTCTTCATTGTTTAAATCAGCTTCAAAAAAAGCAGTTCTTATAATAGTCATATGTTTATCCTACTGAGTTAATAATTTATCAGAGAAAAAATCCGAATGGTTTATTGTTTGAATAAATTAAAGATAAAAGCCTGCTTTATTGGCTGTTTCTTGCAATGTCTTCTTGGCTTCTTTAATGTTTTCAAACCATTTGTCATCTTGAGCCCACATTTCAATAACAAAAGGTGAGCAATAATCCATAGCGGCTAGAGTTTTAAAAATTGAGAAAAAATCAACCTCACCTTCACCAATCACTAAGTCGCGGAACTGGCCTTTAGACGTACTAGAAACACGACGAGTATCTTTTAAGTGGACTTGAATAATATGGTCTTTTGACAACATTAACTCAGTACACACATCATAATTCCAGCCAGTTATATTCCCCACATCAGGATAGGCCATGAAGTAAGGGGATGGGATTTCACGTTTCAGAACTTCAAATTTACTTAACGAGTTTAAATATGGCGTATCCATAATTTCCACGCCAAGCATTACACCCGCTTTTTCTGCCATTTTCGCAGCTTGTTTCATACCATCAATAAAGCGCAGGTGTGTACTCTCAGATTGAGGTTCATAATAAACATCGTAACCTGCCATCTGAATGCAACGAATACCAAGTTTATAGGCTAATGTGATCGCCTTTTCCATAATAGAAAGCGCTTCCAGGCGAATAGTTTCGTCCATAGAGCCAAAGGGAAACTTTCTATGCGCGCTTAAACACATGGACTGCAATGGCATGCCATGCTTTATGCATAAATTACGTAACTCATATATCTCTTCATCAGACCAGTCCAGTCGGGCTCTTCGCTCATCTGTCTCATCAACTGAAATTTCAACGAAATCAAAGCCAGCATCTTTGGAGTAGAGTAATCTATCTTCCCAACTTAATGTTGCTGGCATTGCTTTCTCATAAATCCCTAGCCTGTATTTTTCAGTAAAGTTAATCACTTGATCCTCCATAATTTAAGTGCTGTTGAATTCTATCAGTAAATACTTTTACTTTATCAGCGATCACCGAATAACCAATTTGCCGCATTTTAGGTGTCAATGTAGACACGCTCACCGCATAAACAGGTGTGCCATTTTTGTCAAGGATGGGAACGGCTATACAGGATATTCCAGCCTCATTTTCTTCATCATCAATTGCATAACCTCGGACTTTAATCTGCCCAAGAGTATCAAAAAAAGGTTCTTTGTCTAAAATAGTGTTTTCTGTTAATTTCTGCATGACACTGGAGTTTCGTTGCCAATATGACTCTTTCACCGCATCAGTACTAAATGCTAAATAGCACTTACCTGCTGCAGAACAATACATAGGTGAATGCAATCCAACATAAGTACGGGTTCTGAATGAAGCATCTCGAGGTTCAAGTTTATCCTGGAAAATTATATTATCTGCATCAAAGGATAAAAAATTAACGGTTTCATTTAATTCAGAAAGTAATTCGGATAGGTAGGGTTTAACAACCCCAGTAACGTCTGAATTCAATGCTGCATGGCCTAATTGCATCAACTTCATCGTCAAACGATATTCTTTTCCTGAAAACATCTGGGCAACATAGCCAGATGACTCAAAGGTAGAAAGAACTCTATGAATAGATGACTTATTAAAGCCCGTCCCCTCAGATATATCTTGTAAAGAAACACCGTTAGGATACTGCCCCAAATACTCAAGGATAGTTAAGGCTTTAGATAGTGATTTAATTTGCTCACTCATAAATGTCTACCAATGTTTTTTAATTTCACTATGAAAATGTTGAGCGATATCTGGACCATCTGAATCAGCTAAAGCTCTACCGGCAATAAATGCTTTAACATTGATGCCCTTGAATAAATGAATATCTTCCGGAACAATGCCACCCGTGACGGAAAGCTCTAATCCTAATTCAGATAGTTTTTTAAGTTTTACCAGATCATCTTCTGTCCAGTTTACTCCAGCTAATTCAGCATCACGAGATCTATGGTAAATAGCTTGTCTTACTCCCATTGCTACCCAATCTCTTGCATTATCATAGGTCCAGTTACCATAAAGCTCTATTTGAACTTCGCCTTTAAACTCATCAGTTATCTTTTTAGCTGCGCGAATAGTTTCTATATGTGCAGCAGCACTGACAGTAACCCAGTTTGCCCCTGCCTGCATGGCTAAACGCGTTAAAATGGCGCTGGCATCAGTAATTTTCATATCACAAACAATGATATGGTTTGGATACTTTTCACGCAAAATAGCGACGCAATCAATACCATACGAAAAGGCTAAAATGGTACCAACTTCAATAACATCTAAATCTCTTGATACCAATTCAACAGATTTTAATGCAGATTCAATCGTTGTGGCATCAAGAGCCATTTGCAGTAAGGGCCTGGTCATCTTCATGATTCCTCGAATTCTTTGAAAAGTTGTACAAGCTTCTGATATTTATTATATTTATTCTGGAATTTGATAAAATTATCAGAATCTGGCTTAAATTGCACTGTTTGTGTTTGAATATTTTTAACGCAATCACTGACAGTTGGATATTCATCGGCGCCAACCATAGCAACAATAGCCGCACCTAACGCACCGGTTTCATCTATATTTAAGACTTCAACCGTCATACCGCTCAAATCTGCTAGCATTTGCATCCATGTTCTACAAGAAACAGGGCCCCCTGTTACTTTCAGAACTTTAGCCTCTGGAAATCTAATACGCATTCGTTCTAAATGAACATTATGACAAAATAAAATACCTTCCCATATTGCCTGGATTATATGTCCTTTGGTGTGGTGCGCTTGTAAACCATAGAAACCAGATTTGAGACCTAGTCCCTGATTAGAACCATACAAAAATGGAACAAAAAATACACTGCTAGATGCAACCTCTAGATCTGAAACCAAGGCCTCATTATCTTTATGATTAAAGCTACCATTTTCCCCAAGATAGTTTGAAAACCACTCATAATTCCCTGCCGAGGTAGGGCTCGCTTCATGTATAACATATTCATCAGTGATTGCATGACGACCATAAACGAAATTATATTTTTCTTGAGTAATTGATTTTGTAATCCCGGAGGTTACTGCCCATGTCCCCATTACATAATTAAGTGAATTTTCACCAGAGTTAATACCTGAGCATAATGCCGTTGAGACTACATCAAATAGGCCACCGAAAACAGGCGTTCCAGCAGACAACCCTGTTTCTTTTGCAACCTCTTCAGTAATATAACCACCGATATCATTAGAATTAATTATTGGTGGTAATGCACTCCATACTTCTTCAATGCCAAATAAATGTAATAAATCTAAATCATACTTTCCTGTATGGGCATTAAAAAAATTACTTTCAGACATATTAGTAATTTCAGCGGCAATGACATCTGTAAAACGATAACGAAGATAGTCATGAGCCATCAAGATTGAACCAATATTGCAGTAAGTATCGGGCTGATTATCTTTAAGCCAGCGAACAATCGATACAGGATGTCCAGTCCATAATGTCTGTAATGTTTTTTGATAAACAATATTTGGCAACCCTTCACTCATCCACTTTTTCACTATTGGTAATGAGCGTGAGTCTGAAGACATAATTCCTCGTTCTAAAGCATGCCCTCTTTTATCAAGTAAGTAAACACCTTTACCTTGTGCCGAAATGCCCAATCCTTTAATTTTTTTTGGGTCTATTGCCGTTACGGTTAATAATTCTTTAATTGCAATGACTGCATCATTCCATAATGCATTCAGATCACGTTCGACCCACCCTTGCTTTTCATTAATAACACTCGCTGATTTTCTTACTAACCCATGCTGATTGCCATGCGCATCAAACAGGGCCGCTTTCATAAAAGTCCCACCGGAGTCCAAGCCAATGTAATAATTCATAGCACCCCCGCTAATAAATCATTATGTATCTTCACCACTAACTTTCTAACAAATTCAGGTTCTTTATTTATTACATTTGTTATATGAACTACAT
>NZ_JAHWLU010000180.1:0-5921 GCF_022134725.1 Buttiauxella sp. S19-1 | reverse complement strand
AGGCTGCAGATATTGCCCGGACGCAGGGTGAACTGAGTGCTATCAAGGATGCACAGGAGAAAATGAAGTCTGTTTCTCCGGAAGACCGCGCCAAAGCGAAAGTGCAGTGGGAGAAAGAAAATCCGGGCAAAACTGCGACCCCTGACAACATTAATTCTCAGGTTTATAAAAACTATTATGACGACGCTTTTGCAGCTTCGGGAATGGGGACCGGTGGTGCGGTTCAGCGCGGTATCCAGGCTGCGACAGCCGCACTCCAGGGGCTGGCGGGTGGAAATATCGCTGGTGCGCTGGCGGGGGCTTCAGCACCGGAACTAGCGCATCTGCTGAAATCTACCGAAGGTGACCCGGCGGTGAATGCCATTGCTCACGCCATACTGGGTGGTGCTGTGGCAGCGCTTCAGGGTAATAGTGCGGCAGCAGGCGCGGTGGGTGCAGCTTCGGGTGAACTGGCGGCACGAGCAATAGCTGCTGCGCTGTACCCGGATACAGACATATCGAAACTGACTGAAGAGCAGAGACAGACGGTCAGTGCGCTGGCGAGTATCTCCGCCGGAATGGCGGGTGGTATTGCGGGTGGGGATGTTGCGGGTGCGGCTACCGGTGCGAATGCCGGGAAGAATGCGGTTGAGAATAATCTTCTGAGCGGAACGGAAGACGGTCAGACTGCCTTCGTGCAGGAACACGCCAAAAATGTCATGTCCTGCACAACGGATCCGGGTTCCGATAGTTGCAAAAAGGGTCTGGCGATGCAAAATGCGCTGATGGTGGCGTTGCCTGCGGGTCTGGGTGGTGGAGTACTGGCGGCGGCGACACCAGAGATAGCCGCGGCGGCGCAGGCGGCAATCCAGGCTTGTGTGGGAAGTGTGGTGCTGTGCCTGAATAATGTCGGCATCCAGTTATCGGAAGCCGTGGTGCCGGGTGGCGTGGGTGCTGGCGGGGCGATAGGGATAGGTAAGACAGCAGCAGAAGCCAGTGCGGCGAAAGCTGAAGCTGTGGCGGCTAATGCGGCTAAGAATGCCGGAAATGGCAGCAGTATAAACTCGATTAAAAATGCAGCTGAAACACAAGTTAGTGTTGATCAGAAATTAGCTAACTATCTGTTAGATAAGCAACATCCTGCTGGAGGGAGTAAGGCGGAATGGTTCGATAGTGCTCTTGGTTTTAACAAAACAAACTCAGACGAGCTTGCGAAACAAATCGTTTTTGACTCTGGTAAAGCCGTTAAAACAGCAGAAACGCAGTTTGGTACTAAATACGATCAGGTGATACCGATAACTGGTACGAATGGTAGAACAATTAACGTTAAATTTGGTTGGATCGAGAATAATGACGGTGTAGTTAGGCTCGTAACAGCTATTCCAGCTAAGAAATAAATACATAGTGGTATTTACTTTATGATCAAAGAATACGATGTAGTTAAAGCCAAAAAAGACTTGTCTGACACTGTGCTAAAAGGATGTAGGGGAGCAGTTGTTATGATATATCAAGAGCCTACATTAGGTTATGAAGTTGAATTCATTGATAATGAAGGTGATACATTAGATGTTTTGACGGTTTACCCTGATGATATTGAATCATCAAGGTGACAATATATTTTTAATAACACTCAAAGCCCCCGGCCACCTGAGCTGGGAGCTTTTTATCTGTCACTCAGCGGCTAACTGTCTGATCACTAGTTGGCGCGTTCCTGGGTGATGATATCGGCAGCCAGATTAAAGCCGGGCTGGACGTGACGCTGAATGCGGCAGACGACATTAACCTGATTTCCTCACAGAACACGCAGCTGCTGGAGGGAGAGAACAAGAGCAGCGGCGGCGCGATTGGTGTCGGAGAAAGCGGTGCCGGCATCAACATCTCTACCAGCGGGAATGCGTCGAAGGGCAACGAGTAGGGCAACGGTACTCAGCATAATGAAACCACGAAAGACGCAGGGAACCGCATCAGCATCAACAGCGGTGACGACACCACGATTGCCGGCGCGCAGGTGAACGGCAAAAGTGTGGTGGCGGATACCCAATGGTATGCACAGTCAGGGACTGGAGGACTTTATACAAATGCAGGTAATCCAGCCAGATGGGTTGCCTGGGAGGTTCGTGATGATGTACGTATACGAGTGATATATGAGCCAGCTAGTGGTAAGGTGATCACTGCCTTCCCAGACGATAAACCGACGCCACCTGCGCTAAAACCTATAAAATAAAGAGTGATTATCAGATATGGACGTAAACGAAAAAATAAAAGCATTGGGGAATGGTTTGAAAGATCGTTTAGAGCCTTCGCTCGTTGATTACGATCTGGAATATATAGATCATTCTGAGAATGTATTGGCATTCGAAACGCTATGTGACCATATCGCTGATTATGATGTTGTGGTAACAAAGGATGAGTACAAGCAGGTTCTTCTGATAGCTGAGGATTTGGGATTGGAAATTGATAATCGATATCAATACATCAACCCTGAAAAAAAATGTAAGCATCAATCCCAGCCTTCAGAAGCTGGGATTTTTTTATGTGCGGTTCAGAACTTAAACTCGAGTTCGATGGTAAGCCTGCCCTGCTCAGCGGTGACAATCACTGGCTGGCCGGTGCGGAAACCCAGCGCTTCAAGCCAGCGGCCCTTGATGGTCAGTTGCGGCAGCGGGTTCGGCTGGCCCTGGTTGGGGCGATAACGGAGCGCAAAAGTGCGCGTCGGGGCTTCGCCGTCCGCGCATCAGAATGCACTGGTGTAAAGTGGTTGTAAGTAACTGAGTGAGCTAGGGAAAAGTGATGTTCGCCGGGTAACTTCACAACGGATAAAGTTGTTGTTGAGAATAACTATCTGAGTGCCACGGAAGCATTGTCATTTGATCAGGAGCTACAAACCTGTACAGCCAAAGGCAACTGTGATGCGGTTCGTGAGAAATATGGAAAACTCAGCGAAGAAAATAGCGAGAAATTAAAAGCTGTTTGTCAGGAAAGTCCATTGACTTGTGAGGTTTATTACAAGGAGGTTATTCAAGGTGGAATAGCTACGACAGAAAGACCGGACTGGCTATATAAGTCGATGAGTACAGATGAGGCTAAAGCCTTCGTTCAGCAGGCTAACGGTCAAGATTTAGCGCTGATCGATACAACTTCTGAATCGTGGATGAAATTTGCGGCATTTGCATCAGATCCAGAAAATCAGGCAGCGGTTTTATCTTTGGGGGTTGCGGGAAAAAATCTGATTCAGTTAGCCCAAAATAGTTTAGCTACTAAATCTTTACTCAAAGAAATGACGGCTCAGGGTATTAAATATTCACCTGAAAATATTGTCAACGTGGCAAGGGATGCAAGTGGTAAAATTATCTTTCTTGAAACCGGCAGTCCTACAGCAGGGTTACAACATATTATAAAGGAACATGGAAGCCAATTTTCTCAAATAGGTGTTTCGGAAGCACAAATTCCAAGTGTGGTAATGAAAGCTGTAACACAAGGAAAAGTAGTTGGTTATCAAGGTTTTGGTACTGGTCGCCCGATTTATGAAACTATTATCAATGGTCAGAAATATAACATCGCAGTTACTGTTGGAAGTAATGGATATATTGTAGGTGCGAACTTGAGAGGTGCAGTGAAATGAAGAAAATAAAATTAATGGCTGATTATGGGTGTTATCCCCTATGGGGAACAACGCCTGATGATTTTGGGGATATAGCACCTGATTTATTACCTATATCTACAGACCTCCAAGAAAGCCTTCAGCGATGGGCGGATCGGTTTGAAGCAATACTTAATATTGATGATCCTGCATCTTCAGGTTTTAAAAATGAATTGGAAGAAGAGACTTTTATAAAAGATGGGTATGTGCTAGCTCAGCGGTTACGTGATGAACTTGGTAGTGAATATGAGATTATTTATCAGTAACGAGAGCTGAAAAGGTTGGCAAATAGCCCCAGATATTCACACTGGGGCTATTTTCTGTCAGAAATTACTATCAGTCTGAATAATTAGCCGCCCGTGCTCAACGGTCACCGTCACCGGCGTATCCGTCCCAAACCCCGCCTCTTTTAGCCAGTCGCCCTTCAGGTGCAGGCTGGGATGGCGATTGTAATAAGTGGTCATACCCGTTCAGCGGTCTTCGTGGCGGACGCTGACATAGCCCACTTTATAACGGCGCTGTGTTTTGGAAATAAACAGTATCATGCTCTTTAACAGTGTCGGGGAAAATGGCTTACGGGGTGCAAAAGTGCACGTCAGGGCTTCGTCATCCGTACATCAAAATGCACTGGCAAAACTGGGTTGTAACCTGCTGACTGTACTAGGAAAAGTGGTGTTCGCTGGCTAACTTCGCAACGGATAAAGTTGTTGTTGAGAATAACTCGCTGAGTGGAGATAAGGCGCGGGCAGCGGTTAAGGAAAGTGCTGAGGCAATGAAAGCTCAGGTTCGAGAAACCCTTGGCGAAGGCTCTTTATCTCAACTGGTTAACGGAACTATCAATGCACTAGCTGATGGTGGTGACAGCGTGTTAGGTTCTGCGGACTATGCTGCTGATGCCGCAATGGCACTGACAGCTTGTTCGATAGGTGACAGTTATTGCACTAAAGCTATGAGTGACCTGTCTGGCAAAAACCAGGCGGTGGCCGACTCGGTTAGTGCATTAATGAATGGTGATACTTGGGAAGGGATAAAAACACTCGCTCAGAAAGCTAACCAGGGCGATCAGCTTGCACTGGAAGGTATGGGGGGGTTGATGGCTGGCATCCTTATTCCGGGCAAGAAAATCCCTGATGTTGGAGCCGTTATTGTCTCTGATAGTGTCGCTTTTAGTGCCAAACAGTTAGATAAGAAATTCAAACATGCAATTGATTTTGACATTGTTACCACAAAGAAAAATCCCGAGACGCTTAAGCAGTATGAGACTGCCATTAAGAGTCATTTAGATGATGCAGCCACCACCGAAAATGGTACTTATGGTTTTGTGAAAGACTCTAAAGTATTCTTTAATTCGAATACAAATAATGCAGTTGTTATCGATAAGTCAGGTGAGTTTATTACGGGATTTAAAGTTATTCCAGGAGCACCTTAATATGATAACTATATGAAAAATGGGATTTTAAGATGAGTTATTTACTTTTGGAATTTGCTAGATCTTTTGGCGCTGAAAGGTTATCTGCAGCAACATTCGCAGAAGCATACATAGAGCTTTGGCGTATAGAAAGAGATAGCAAAAATATACTGAACTATGATGAGAAGATAAGTGAGTGTTTATCAACTATATTTTGTATGGCTGATATGTATAACCCAGATGAAGATCGTGAAGAATACGAATTTAATGATGAACAACTACGGGGTGAAATAAATAAACTCATAACTACTTATATCAATAAGTAAAAGAATATCCCGGCCACTTCTGAGCCGGGATTTTTTTATCTGTCAGCCGTCAGCCCCACTTCCCCGCTGGCGGTCGCTTAGCAGTGATCACCTCGATAAACTCGAGGATCTGTTGTTGCTTACGGCCTGAAAGTTTAGTGACCTTCTTCAGCGTCTGCATGATCTCCGGCTCTGGCGGCGGTACAGGCAACGGTTCCTGAGCGGTGAGCACCAGGCAACCGGGCATTACGCGGATCTTCAGTGGTGTACCGGTTGTAAACCCCGCATCTTCCAGCCAGTAACCTTTAAGCGTGATGGTCGGTGCGGGTTCGTGGGTCTGCCAGTCGCGGATGTAACCCACGGTATAACGGCGGGTTTTTAGTTCTGGCGCTTCAGTTGTGACAACTTCTGACTTAGAATCGTGCTCAGCCATGATTAACTCCGTAATAGTTGGTTATGGTTAGCGGTGATTCAGTGCTCCAACACTGGATCATCGCGTCCTTTATGATTGCTAATCCTTCGCATTTCTTACACGTTGATTAACATCGTGTTTCAAAATCAGTGCTTCCAGTAGTACTTTTGTCACTGA
>NZ_JAHWLU010000179.1:0-5924 GCF_022134725.1 Buttiauxella sp. S19-1 | reverse complement strand
GACTTTGAATTTCGGGTCCGGCTTAAATCGCCTCCATTTTGACTCCAGGTGGCAGGGTCCAGCCGTCGGGAACGGCTGGAGGGCGCGATCGTCTGGAACGAATCGCAACCGACCCTGACACGGAGGCTAAATGGAGGTTTACCGCTTGCGGCGATTTATTTGCCGGGAGTCCGGGTTCTTAGGGTGGCGACGGTGGCCACCCTAAGACGTTCACCGGTTCAGTCGCGACATAAACATGCTGTCGCCTGGTGAACGGAACCTTCTCCGGCTCGGCAGAAAGCGCCCCTCAAAGATGTGTATATGAGGGAGAGGGCGTTACTGCGCCTGCGGCGTATCCGAAGAAACTTCCTGCTTAGGTTCATCAGTCAGCGGCAGTGCTTTAGCTGGCACCATCACCTTATCCCACGTCGCTTGCAGATCCTTCATGTTGAACTCAGGTTCGCCTTTTGGCTGCAACAGCACTAAAGCCATTTCTTGCGACAGTTGCTGGCGTAAATCCTGGTTCAGCGAGCTTAATGTCAGGCTGTTCAGGAAATCCCCGCGCAGTTTCTGATACTGTTCCGGAGCGATATCGACCACCTGGTTTTGCAGCGAACGCATACGCTGGCTGATCAACACATCGGTGTCGGTACGCGCGTAAGTGGCAAACAACTTGGCAAGTTCCGCTTTTTTCTGCGCAATTAACCCATCAAACTCTTGCTGCGACAGCCCTTTATCACGCACGTTAACCAGCTCTTTGCTGACGCTCGCCAAATTCGCATTCAGTCTATCGTTAGGTGACGCAAGGTTGATGCCGCACTGCGCACGCTGATACAACACGCGACACTCGAAGCTCAGGTTAAGATCCTTGATGTTCTGCTTGCTGAGGTTCTGCTGCACATGCCAGAACAGCGCCTCGCGGGCGAGATCGGCACGCCAGTAACGCAGCATCGCAGACGATTCACGAATAGGCTGCCAGGCGTTGTCCCACATCAGTGAGAGCCTGTCCTGGCTCACACTGTCAGTCATTAAACTCACAGGAACACGCTTGAGCGGAGAAAGAGTCGCAACCGGAGCAGGCGTTTCACGTTTGCCCGTCAGGGTGCCAAACGTTTTATTGATTTGATCGGCAACGCTACGGCTATCGACGTTACCCACCACAATCAAGGTCATCGCATCCGGGGTGTACCACTTCTTGTAGAACTCGTTGAGTTGTTCGTTATCAACCGGCTGCTTGAGATCTTCTGCCGGGTCATGGCCCAACAGCGAGGAACCTTGCAAGCGATAGCGCCACCAGTTGTCTTTGGTGTCCATCGGCCAGGTTGTCACCATATCCTGAGTTTGCAGCGCAACGTTCACCGTTTCCGGGGTGATCGACGTTTTACCGGTGGTTTCCGCCAGATAAGCTATCGCTTCTTTGAGTAAATCATTGCGGTTATTAGGCAGGCTAAGATTAAACAACGTGAAGTCATACGAAACAACGGCTGGAGGCAGCGGACGCTGCGGGTCCACACTTTGCTGCCATAGTGAGCGTACCTGCAATGGCTGCAAGCTACCGTTTTGTGTCAGTGCCATGCGCGGTAAGAAATGGCTAAAGCCGCTCTGCTGGGTGGTCTCATTCAATGAGCCGGTATTCACCAACAGACGAATTTCAATACGATCGCTTGGGCGTTGAGGTGTGGCCAGGACTTGCCATTGAAAACCATTGGCCAGCGTACCTTGCTGCCAGGCTGGATCGGGCTGTAGTGCTTCTGCCTGCACATTACTGGCGGCGGCGACCAACAGCAATCCGCCAGCTAAGAGTCGAATTTTGGTGCCCTGCATGTTAACCCCTGGAAAAACAATCCTGATTAAAAAGTGTAATGGCGACAAAAGATTACGCAAAAAAGCCGCCACGGTGATAATTCACCACTCCGTTTGACCGCATCTTCGCGCAAACGTCACTTTTAAAATGAAAAAAAACGCCAAAAATTTTGGCTCAAGGGTCAATTATGCGCAGTAGCCCACAGCGAGGGCAAGTCGCCGTGGGCAATTGAGGGGATTAAGAAGAGATTTCGTTCACTTTTTTCGCAGAGTTTGGATTATTGAGCGTTTCTACCAGTTGCTTCTCATCCAACTGTTTCACCCACTTCGCCACGACAACCGTTGCCACGCCATTACCGACCAGGTTTGTCAGCGCACGCGCTTCAGACATAAAGCGGTCGATACCGAGAATCAACGCCAGACCCGCAAGTGGCAAATGGCCCACCGCTGAAATGGTTGCCGCCAGCACGATGAAACCACTCCCTGTCACACCTGCAGCGCCTTTAGAGGAGAGCAGCAACACCACCAATAGTGTGATTTGATGGACAATATCCATATGGGTGTTGGTGGCCTGCGCGATAAACACCGCTGCCATGGTGAGATAAATTGAGGTGCCATCGAGGTTAAACGAGTATCCGGTTGGAATCACCAGCCCGACTACCGACTTACGGCAACCGAGTTTCTCCATTTTATCGAGCATTCTTGGCAAAGCGGATTCAGACGAAGAAGTACCCAGTACGATAAGCAGCTCTTCTTTAATGTAACGGATAAATTTAAAGATGCTGAAACCTGTCACCCGCGCGATGCTGCCCAACACCAGCACCACAAACAAAATACAGGTGATGTAGAAGCAGATAATCAACTGGCCGAGCTGCACCAACGAGCCGACGCCATATTTACCAATCGTGAACGCCATAGCACCGAAAGCACCGATTGGCGCGAGGCGCATGATCATGTTGATGATGCCGAAAATGACCTGCGAGAAGCTTTCAATCACGTTGAAAATCAACTGGCCTTTTTGACCAAGACGGTGCAGTGCAAAACCAAACAGTACCGCAAACAGCAGCACTTGCAGGATATTGCCACTGGCAAATGCGCCAATCACGCTACCAGGAATCACATCCAGCAAGAAGGCCACCACACCTTGTTGTTGTGCCTGTTCGGCATACATGGCGACAGCTTTGGCATCAAGCGTTGCCGGGTCGATGTTCATCCCAGCCCCTGGCTGGACGACGTTAACCACGATTAGGCCGATGATCAGCGCGATGGTGCTGACCACTTCGAAGTAAAGCAGTGCCACAGCGCCCGTGCGCCCCACGGCTTTCATGCTTTCCATGCCTGCAATGCCGGTGACGACCGTACAGAAGATAACCGGCGCGATAATCATTTTAATCAGTTTAACGAACGCATCGCCGAGCGGTTTCATCTGCGCGCCTAATTCCGGGTAAAAATGACCCAGCAGGATACCGATGGCTATCGCCGTAAGGACCTGGAAGTAGAGGCTTTTAAAAAGAGAGAGTTTCATAGCGTGTCCTTGAGAGGTAGATATTCCGCAGTACCAGGATTTAGGTAGATGACCTCGGCCTGCGGAAGCAAAAATACCACTCTCAAAAACGCTCAGAAGTGACACAGCGCTTATTTGTAAACAAAATTGTTAAATAATTGAGCTGACTCGCGCCAGCCCAATAACATTTGCAACAACTAATTTACTGATTAGCGCTGGATAAATACCTGGCATCAAACTCTTTAAGAGTCAGTGCCCTGGAGAAAAGATAACCCTGAGCAATGCTCACACCGGCGTTCAACAACCAGTCGCACTGCGCCTGGTTTTCAATTCCTTCCGCCACCAGTTTCAGACCCAGCGTGTTCGCCATACCGATAATCACCCCCGCCATGGTGTTATCTTCCGGCAAGCCATCTACAAAACTCTTGTCGAGCTTCAGCACATCCACCGGCAACGATTTCAGGTGATGTAAATGACGCAGGCTGGCATAACCCATGCCAAAATCATCCAGTGCGATGCGCACCCCTGCTTTGCGCAACGGACGCAAAATACTGACCGCTTTTTTCGGATCATCAATATTATGACTTTCCGTGACTTCCAGAATTAACATCCCTGGCTGGATACGATAGCGCGCCATTAATTCCAGCAGTGACGAACCCATTTCCTCGTGCAGTAACTGATGCGCAGAGATATTCACACACAGCGGCATGGTGACACCCTGGCTTTGCCAGCCCGCCAGCACACGGCAAGACTCTTCAAGGATCCAGTTACCAATTGTGAACATCAAACCGCTATCTTCGATACGCTCAATCAAGCCTTCCGGCAAACCCCAGCTACCATCAGGCTGCTGCATGCGCAGTAAAACTTCCGCGCTGACGACTTCACGGGTGCGCAAATTGACCTGCGGTTGTAGCCAAATAGCAAACTGCTGGTTTTCTAATGCCGTCAGTAAATCCTGCTCTTGCGTCAAATAGCGTTGCGCAATGGCCATCTGTTCAGGGTCAAAGAATTGAATCTGATTTTTGCCATGGCGACGGGCAGAAAACGCGGCGGAAACGGCGCGGCGATACAGCTGTTCTGCGGTCAAACCACCGTGATACATCGCAATGCCGATGCTGGCCGTCGGTTTGAGGGAAATCGAGTGAATCGGTAACTTTTCGTTCAGCACCGCGAGAATTTGCTTCGCCAGTGCCATTGCCTGCCAGGCATCCTGAACGCCATGGGCAATAATGCCAAAATCGTTGCCGCTGAGCTGCGCCAGCACCATATTCGGTGGCAGAACACCTTTAATTTTCTCGACCAGCGTCAGCAGCAGCATTTCACGCTGCTCCTCGTTCAGCACCCCGGCAGTATCCTGCAAAGTTTCGCTGGCAATCACGATCAACGCATTCTTGTTATCGCTTGCCGTTAGTTGTTCAAGCAACGCCAGTAACAACGCCTTATTTGGCAACTCGGTAACTGTGTTTCGGGTGCTCATCGCGCTCATTTCTTCATGTAAGCGCTGCGACATTTGTTGATTACGGTTATAGCTGCGCACCAGCATGCCTATCTCATCATCGTGGTGAAGAGGAGGTAGATTGAGTTGATGGTTCGCCGCATCGTGCGGGGTTAAACTATCGAGCTCACGGGCAATTTTACGCAGTGGATGAACAATCAAACGGTTTATCGACCAACTGATCGCAACCGACAAAATGAGCGCCAGCAGCAGATATGTCGTCAGCAACGTCGAAATCGTACTAATGATGAATTTGTACATCCGCCAGGAGTCAGCTTGCAGCACAAGATAAGCCAGCGGCTGCGGATTTGCCGGGCGTTCCAGTGAATAAAGCGGTAGGGATATTTGAACCGGGAGTTCGAACAGGCGTGCAATCCAGACGGGAATCGGGCGTTCCGGGGTAAATCTTTGGCGCAACGCCTGGAATTGATTCGGCAGTACTACATCCGCCCGGCTGATAATGCCAGAAGGTTGAATTTGACTCAGGATGTACTCAGCCTGGGGAATATCCGCTTTCAGGATAGCTTCAGACAGCGGAATACGCACCGAATGGGCGATTTTCTCCATCTGGCTTGCTGTGTCGTAGCGGCTTTGCTGCACAAAGTGAAAAAGCTGCACCACGATAAAAATAAAAATAAACAGTAAAGCAACGGCTGACACCATCGCCATCTGTTTAATCGTTAATGAACGACTGACTCGCAAACTGACACTCCGCAAAAACTAAGCCCTAAATAGACATGGCTGAGTATACTGCATTGTGGTGGGTTTTAGGCTTGAGAAACCGAATCTGCATGCAGCGTGGTATGGATGCTGGCGGTTTTTTTCGGTGCTGCCAGATTGCGGGGGGGAATTTTGGAAAGCGCCTCGAGAAAACAACCCTCGTCCAGGCCTTCTCCCTGAGGACTATCTCTTAGTCACATCTTTGAAGGGTGTTTCCTGCCGGTTCGAAGAAGGTTCCGTTCACCAGGCGAAAGTGTATTTATGTCACCACGGAACCGGTGAACGTCTTAGGGTGGCCACCGTCGTCACCCTAAGAACCCTGACTCCCGGCAAATAAATCGCCGCAAGCGGTAAACCTCCATTTTGCCTCCGTGTCAGGGTCGGTTGCGATTCGTTCCAGACGATCGCGCCCTCCAGCCGTTC
>NZ_JAHWLU010000178.1:0-5933 GCF_022134725.1 Buttiauxella sp. S19-1 | reverse complement strand
CCATTCATCTTTGGCTGCGTTGCGGGCGCGGTGGGTGGCGTGATTGTCGGTTACTGCCAGACCAGCGTATTTTCATTCGGCCTGGTTAGCGTGTTCACGTTTTCGCAGATTATTCCGTCAACTGGGGTCGATATGTCGGTGTGGGGGGCGATTCTGGGGACCGGACTGGCATTTACCCTGGCGTGTGTTACGACCTTTATCGCAGGGCTGCCGCGCAGTGAAGTGGCGACAGAAACCGTTATTGTCCAGCCAACAGAAAACGACATTCTTGCACCGATGAGTGGCACGGTACTGGCGATGGATCAGGTGCCCGATTCCACTTTCGCCAGTGGTTTACTCGGTGAGGGGGCGGCGATAATTCCGCTGACCGGTAGGGTCATCGCCCCGTTCCACGGCGAAGTCGCCTCGCTGTTCCAGACGCGCCACGCCATTGGTTTACTCAGCGATAGCGGCATCGAAATGTTGATTCATATCGGCATTGATACCGTAAAACTCGATGGGCAGTACTTCACTGCTCATGTGAAAGTCGGTGACAAAATTAAGCCCGGCGACCTGCTAATTGAGTTCGACCGCCAGGCCATTCTGGATGCGGGCTACGATCTGTCCACGCCAGTGATTATCAGCAATAGCGACGAATACACTGCGGTTACGCGTTTCACCAATGAACTTTCCATTGAATCAGGTATGCCATTCCTGACGGTAAGCCGCTAACCCATTAATTTTTGTAAAAAAGGAGAACCAGATGAAAGCATTTCCTGAGACATTTTTGTGGGGTGGAGCGATTGCCGCAAACCAGGTTGAAGGTGCATGGCGTGAAGACGGGAAGGGGGTTTCCACTTCCGACGTTCAGCCGAATGGGGTGTTAAGCCCAACGGTTGATCGCCAGCCTGGAGATTTTGGCATTAAAGACGTCGCCATCGATTTTTACCACCGCTACCCGGAAGACATTGCGTTGTTTGCGGAGATGGGGTTTAGCTGCCTGCGCGTGTCCATTGCCTGGACAAGAATCTTCCCGAACGGGGACGAAACTCAGCCTAATGAAGCGGGGCTTGCCTATTACGACCGTCTGTTTGATGAACTGGCGAAACACAACATCACGCCAATGGTGACGCTGTCTCACTACGAAATGCCGTGGGGTCTGGTGAAAAACTATGGTGGATGGGGCAACCGTGATGTGATCACCTTCTTTGACCGCTACGCCCGCAGTGTTTTCACTCGTTTTAAAAACAAAGTGAAATTGTGGCTGACGTTCAATGAAATTAACATGGCACTTCACGCGCCAATGACCGGTGTCGGGTTACCTGAAGAGAGCACTAAAGCAGAGATTTACCAGGCCATTCATCACCAGTTAGTCGCTAGTGCGCTGGCGGTAAAAGCCTGCCACGAAATCATTCCTGATGCGCGTATCGGCAACATGCTGCTGGGCGGCCTGGTGTATCCGTTGAGCTGTAAGCCAGAAGACGTGCTGGAAACCATGCAGGAAAACCGCAACTGGTTGTTCTTTGGCGATGTGCAATGTCGCGGTGAATATCCGGGTTATATGCTGCGCTATTTCCGTGACAACGACATCAAGCTGGAAATCTCTGACAGCGACCGCGAAGCGCTGAAAGCGACCATCGACTTTATCTCCTTTAGTTACTACATGTCCGGATGCGTCACTGCGGATGAAGAACTGAATGCCAGGGCACGCGGCAACATTCTGAATATGGTGCCAAATCCGCACCTGGCGAGTTCCGAATGGGGCTGGCAAATTGACCCAATCGGCCTGCGTATTCTGCTCAATAAGCTTTGGGATCGTTATCAAAAGCCGTTGTTTATTGTTGAAAACGGTTTAGGTGCTAAAGACAAACTTGAAGCAGACGGCACGGTACATGACGACTACCGCATCAGCTATCTCAACGACCACTTAGTACAAGTGCGCGAAGCTATTGAAGATGGCGTTGAGGTGTTGGGTTACACCTGTTGGGGGCCGATTGATCTGGTGAGCGCCTCGAAAGCCGAACTTTCTAAGCGTTACGGCTTTATCTACGTGGATCGTGACGATCAAGGGAATGGCACGCTTGCCCGTTCACGCAAGAAAAGTTTTAGCTGGTATAAAGAAGTGATTGCGACAAATGGGGCCAGCCTGAATGCGTGATTTGACGGCACCCTCACCCTAACCCTCTCCCCCAGGAGAGGGAACAGATCGAGTATTTCCCCCCTCTCCCAGAGGGAGAGGGCCGGGGTTAGGGCCATTCTACCCGACCATCCGCTTAATAAACCCGCGTACCCACATCAGCGCCGCATCACTGTTATGGCGCTGATGCCACAACAATGCCACTTCAAACGGTGCCATTTCCAGCGGGACGGGGCTGCTGTGTAATCCCCAAACTTGCTGCCAGTTTTCACACAAACCCTGCGGCACCGTCGCAAGCATTGGCATCATGCTTAACAAACCCGGCAACGCGGAAAAATGCGGTGTGGTGTAACTAATTTCTCGCTTCAGTCCTTGCCTGGCTAACAGCATATCAATATGGCTGCTGATGGCTTCACGGTAACTCAGCTGGACGTGCGGTTGTGCGGCATAGGTTTGCACAGACATCGGAGCTTCGGGTTGTAACTGAGCAGGATGCCAGAGCGCGACAAACTCCATTTTGGTCAGCAGTTCACGCTCCATCCAACGGGCAGATTGATTCGCCACGCTGATAACCATATCCAGTTCGCCACCTTCAAGGCGTTGTGCATCGGTAAACGGGTCGCTGGCCACCACATTCAGACGCACACCAGGAGCCTGTTCACGCAATACTGGCACCAGTTGCGGCATCAGCCACATCTCCATCCAGTCAGACATACCGATGGTGACCGTCGCTTTGGCGTGAGCCGGGTTGAATTCTGCCTGCTGGAACAACGCACTTTGCAACTGTTCAAGCAGTGGCATCAGCTCGCTGTGCAGTTCAGTGGCACGGGCCGTGGGCTGCATACGGTGACCGCTGCGAATAAACAACGGGTCGTCAAACATTTCACGCAGACGAGCAAGTGAACCACTTACCGCAGGTTGGCCGAGATGGAGTTTATCCGCCGCCAGAGACACGCTTTGCTCACGGAATAAAACCGCAAAGGCAATCAACAAGTTTAGGTCTATTTTGCGGAAATCACTTTCTTTGATAGTCATTCTTTCTCCAATCAATTGGAGTGATAATAAAACTTCGACAGTGCAGCCCGCAAGCTGAAAAAAGAAAAGGGCACCAATAAATGGCACCCATTGTCATCAAAAAATCATTTTAAACACGCCCGTTACGACCAGTAAACCAATAATAAAAATAATCAAAATGGCCCATAGAATAATTTTCATCTCAACACCCCATCTTATGGCTAGTGTCTAAACAGTATAGGCAAGGATGCTGGCCACTGAGGGAAGTCGCCTCCCGGTAAACGGAAATTGAGACAAATCGAAGATCTTTAGATAAGCGGTTTCCGTGCCGCAAGCAGGAAAATCATCGGGCGTTCTTTTTCTTCATCAAGCGCCGGGTTCTGCGCGATTTGTTCAGCGTCTGGTCCCCATTCATCAAGCTTTTCGATAACAAAACCGCTGGCAATAAGCGCGTTAATCCAGCTCGAAAGTTTGCGATGCTGTTTCTTCACACCGTCGGCAAACCAGTTACTGATCCGCACACCTTCCTGCTGATAATGATTCACCGGCCAGGATTTTTGCCCGGTCTGATCGGTCATCCAGCCTTGTTGCAACGGTGCGGTATAAATCGGATGCTCTGCCGAAAACACCAGCATACCACCGGGAACCAGCGCCTGATAAAGCGTGGCGAAAAGTGCCGGAATGTTTTCCAGATAATGCAGCGCCAGCGAGCTGTAAAACAGGTCGATGTTTTGCGCTGCTAACTGCAACTTCTCGAGATCTTCACGGCGATAAACAATCCCTGTGTCTGACGTCATCTGTTGGGCTTTTTCCAGCATTTTCAGCGAGACATCCAGCCCGACAACTTGCGCGGCACCCTGGTCACGTGCGTAGCGGCAAAACCAACCGTATCCGCAGCCTAAGTCCACCACCGTTTTACCTTGTAACGGTGGTAAAAATGTTTTCATGGTTGCCCATTCCGGTGCGCCATCCAGCCCTTTAATGGAGCGGTCGAGAGTGGCGTATCCTTCAAAAAATGCCGGGTTATCATAGATATTTAGTGTCATTGCAACTCCTGTTCGCAAAGCCGTGATTGGCACCAGAAGTCTAGTGAAGTTATTAGCCTGGGGAAAGAGTTCCCCAGGCTGAGGGGGCGCTTTACCTGTCAGAACCAAATTTCCGACTGTACGCCGAAGTTCCAGTTCCCGCCTGCGGTGAAGCCCGTGCTGCCGAAATCATCATTGATAGCATAATGATCCAGCTCTTTTGACCAGTTCATATACGTGGCAAAGAAGCGAATTTCTGGGCGTGCTTTAATATCGAAGACATTGCCGACTTTAAAGGTGGGTGCGAAGGTCAGCTTGTAGAAATCCCCTTTTACCGCCTGATAGTTATAGGTTGATCCGTCCGAGGTGTAGCTTCGGCCATTCGGATCTAAATCCATATATTGCCAGGAGGCCTCATAAAGCAGGGCGAAGTTTTGCGTAATGGCCTGTGAAGCGCGCAGGTTAAAGGTTGCCCAATCGTAACGATCGCCATCGCGATAACGGTCCTCACTGTGCTGGGCAATAACCGATGGAGCCAGTTCCCAGTTTTTACTCACCGGTACGATGCCGTAAGAGGCAAAGCGTAAGGATTTCGCATTCTCGGTTAAATCCCCGTCGCTACCAGGTTGGCGTGCTTCTGCACCCAAGCCACCGCCATATTGTAGCGCTGTCTCAGAAACACCTGGGGCCAGGCCATAGAACCTGGATTTATCATGGTAGGCCAACATCGCGTAATAGCCATTTTTGGCGGTATTATCGCTGCGCAAAGCGTAGCTTCCGGTGGTTGAGGTGTTGTCTTTTAAGTCGTCATTTCCTTGCGCTGTCATGCCGGTTAACATCAATTGCCAGTTGTTGTAGAAGTTATTGGCCGTAAACATCAGGTTCTGAATGTCATTGTCGTTGTAATTATCGCTACCGAGGTCGCCAAAATTACGCCCGTAAACGTTAAAGTCAGATTTTAATTTATCCGTCCACTGCACATCATTTATTCCTCCCCCGGTTCCACCGAGGAACATAATATCGCTATCCGTAAAGTGAATGTCGAAATTATCACGGTCAAAGCGCTTGCCTGCCCATAATATGGCGTGTTCCGCGACGCCACCGAAGCTTGCCAGATCACCCATTTCGACATAAAGCTGGCGAATATTGATATGATGGCTGTCATTATCCTGAACCCATGGGTCAGGGTTATTAGCCCCATCGGCCAACATGGTTTTGAAATGTGCCCATGAACCGTCATCAAAACTCATTTTCTTATTGAAACTTAATTCGACGTAATTATCTTTTTCATTGCCGAGGCGCCCGACATGCGCGTCGCCATTTAATGAACTTGCCGGTGAAACACCTGGTCCACCGCGACCGCCTTTCCCATGCTCATTAATCAGCAGCCCTGAACGGGCGTAAGCGGAAAACTCAAAGCCATCATCACGTTTATTTTTTTCCACCGTTTCGATCTGTTGTGTTTGTTTTTCTTGTTTCTTCGTTACCTGCGCAAGCTGTTGTTCGGCGGCGATGGTGCGCTTTTCTGCTTTATCGGCCCGGAGCCTGGCTTCACTCGCTTCTCGTTCGGCCTGATTTAATCTCGACTCCAACAATGCCAGTCTTTGTTCTATTGATAAGGGTGTTGAAGCCTGAACTGAGGAGTAATAACCCAGCCCAAAAAAGGCGCAGAGGATCCCTGCGCGAATCTTTGTGATACGCATCAATTAATTCCTTGTAAAAATCAGAGATATTTTTTTAATTAAACTTCTTGATTACATCGCACGACTCTTATTTAA
>NZ_JAHWLU010000177.1:0-6108 GCF_022134725.1 Buttiauxella sp. S19-1 | reverse complement strand
TACATATTCAAACCACTTATACACTGCATTTATTTAATAACCCCCACAAAATGATAACGTTCAGCGGTGAAATATTCACTGGGTGAATCATTAATTCAAGAGTCATTAAACTGGCAGGCATCATTCTATAATTTACTTATTCGCAATTCATCGCAAAAATAAATTAAAATGAAATTACTTCTTTTCATTTTATGAATTTAAAACTGCTAACTTTTCTTAGCGATGCACCTTTAAGTAGCACGATGCACGGCAATGGTGCACTACAACCAGATAACGCAGACCAAAGTCCCGCCATTATGGAATTTTCAACCAAAAAAACTCATCCCGTGTGCTTATTTATTACGCAGTTTGCATTCACTCAGATCGTTTATCCTGATTTTGTTTAGGGAAAGCGAAGTGGCGTATTCCCTGCAATACTTATTTCGTGTATCGCGTGATACGTCATCCCCAGGAGCACATTTTGAACAGGTTACCTACCAGCGCTTCGGCTCTTGCCTGTACAGCGCACGCCCTCAACATCATTGAAAAGAAGTCGCTGAGTCATGAGGAGATGAAGGCGTTAAATCGCGAAGTTATTGATAACTTCCAACAGCATGTGAATCCGGGTTTTCTTGAGTATCGCAAATCAGTGACCGCCGGCGGGGATTACGGAGCCGTAGAGTGGCAAGCAAGCAGCTTAAATACGCTTGTCGACACCCAGGGTAAGGAATATTTAGATTGTCTGGGTGGGTTCGGAATTTTTAACGTGGGGCACCGTAATCCAACAGTGGTATCCGCCGTACAGCATCAGCTCGAAAAACAACCCCTGCACAGTCAGGAGCTGCTCGACCCCCTACGGGCGATGTTAGCCAAAACCCTTGCGACACTCACACCGGGTAAACTTAAGTACAGTTTCTTTAGCAACAGCGGTACAGAATCGGTTGAAGCGGCGATTAAACTCGCTAAAGCCTATCAATCTCCACGCGGGAAATTTACCTTTGTCGCAGCCAGTGGCGCGTTCCATGGCAAATCTCTCGGGGCATTGTCAGCAACAGCAAAAGCTGCATTCCGTAAACCATTTATGCCGCTGCTTCCGGGCTTCAGGCATGTACCGTTTGGCAATATCGATGCATTACGCACCCTATTCAACGAATGCCGTAAAACCGGTGATGATGTCGCAGCCGTGATCCTTGAGCCTATTCAGGGTGAAGGTGGCGTCATTATTCCACCAGCGGGGTATTTACCTGCGGTTCGTAAGCTGTGCGATGAGTTCGGCGTACTGTTGATTCTTGATGAAGTGCAAACTGGCATGGGCCGTACCGGCAAAATGTTCGCCTGTGAACACGAAAACGTACAGCCTGATATTTTATGCCTCGCCAAAGCACTCGGTGGTGGCGTAATGCCGATTGGCGCGACTGTTGCCACGGAAGAAGTTTTCTCTGTGCTGTTTGATAATCCTTTCCTGCACACCACAACTTTTGGTGGCAACCCGTTAGCCTGTGCTGCAGCGCTTGCCACAATCCATGTTCTGCTTGAGCAAAACCTTCCCGCTCAGGCACAACAGAAAGGGCAATTGTTGGTGGATGGCTTCCTGGCTCTGAAACGCGAGTTTCCTGAGCTGGTTGTTGATGCGCGTGGGCAAGGTTTGTTGATTGCCATCGAGTTCAGCGACAACGAAATTGGCTATAACTTTGCTAGTGCTATGTTCCGCCAGCAGGTGCTGGTCGCCGGGACGCTCAACAATGCGAAAACCATTCGTGTTGAGCCTCCACTGACTATCACGATTGAGCAGTGCGAACATGTGTTGAGTTGTGCGCGGAAAGCATTGTCCAGCCTGAGAGTCGTGCAACCAGAAATCGTTGAAATAGAGCAACAATGAAGCTGAAAGTCTCCTGAGGCATAAGTGTAGCGCTTATGCCTCTTCTTTTAGTTTGCCGCAATTACTGTAAAATCATCTAAAATTTACTCGGATGGTTGTGGTTGATATGCGTTTTTTCTTTCTGGAATGGGTTAATGATTTTGAAAAAATGATGCTTGATTCTTTAGCACAAGAGAATCCTGTCTATCAGGTTAATCGCATCATGCGACGTTTCAAATCCATCAATAAATTACTCCCTGGCCAATATTTAAAAAAACTGCATAAAAAAATTCACTGCGCAAAAAAATTTTCTTTAATTAAAAACAGCGACGTCATCGTCTGTAATGGCTACAGTGTTTTCCCCTTCCTCGATTATGTGCAAACCATGCACTGTAAAAAGATATTGATTCTGCGCGACTCAGTTGATGCCTTAACGACTAAGCGTAGAAAACTGGGACAACTTGCAGAAAATCAGGATTATATTGAAACGGTTAAGCCTATTTTTGATGTAATTTTCAGCTTCGATCCGCAAGACAGCAAGACCTATGGCCTGACTTACATTAAGCAATTTGTTCCGTTTACCTGGCAACAAATTCAGTCTGCTAACCGCGCACCACACCCCATCGGAAATAGCTGTTTTTATGTCGGGGGTTATCAAACGGAAAGAGTGGATCTCATCAATAAAATAACGCCGTTGCTGCTGAAAGAAAATTGCAAAACTGACTTCTATTTAATGGATAAATATCACCACGACAGCAATTATCCAGCAAACTGCAAAAATATGAAGTTGAGTTATCAGGAAAATATAGAAAAACTAAACCAGTCACGCTTTGTTCTGGAGATCAATAAACCTGACCAAACGGGTTTAACGTTGAGATCTGTTGAAGCATTGGTTTTTAATAAAAAATTAATTACTAATAACAGTGCCATAAAAGAACAAGAGTTTTACCACCCATCTCGAGTGTTTATCTTTGATGGAAAAAACCAGCATGAACTTAAGCAATTTCTACACATTGAGCCGGTAGCGGCGACCGCAGAAATTGCCAGCAAATACAGTGCCGATGGCATGCTGGAAACGCTGAAACAGCATATTTCTTAGCCGGTTTTTTCTCCCTCTCCCGTGGGAGAGGGCTGGGGTGAGGGCATCACTCCTCAGGCAACAACCCAACAAAACTCCTTTTCTTACGCGGTTCCGACATCATCGCGTCTAGCTTATCGACACAGGCCAGATAATGCGGTGTTTGCTTATGCGCCAACACCGCTTCATCGTTTTGATACGCTTCATAAATAAAAAACCGCGTCGCGACATCCGGGTCTTGCAACACATCGAAACGCAAATTGCCCGGTTCCTTGATTGAGCCTTCGTGATTCGCGCGGAACACATCCATAAACTCATCAACCCGTTCCGGTTTGATATTAATTTCCACCAACGTCACGTTCATCCTTTGCCTCCATGATGTTTTTCATCCAACCAGAATTGGTACGCTTCGCGGGCAGAAAGATTCTCATGCACCACCTTTTTCACCGCTTTTAGCATCGCCAGCGGTGCGTCTGACTGGAAGATATTGCGCCCCATGTCCACACCGGATGCGCCCTGGTCGATGGCTTTGAAGCACATAGCCAGTGCTTCTTGCTCCGGTAGTTTCTTACCGCCAGCAATAACAATTGGCACCGGGCAACTGGCGGTGACTTTCTCGAACCCCTCTTCCACAAAGTAAGTTTTCACAAACTGCGCACCGATTTCTGCGGCAATTCGGCTGGCGAGCGAGAAATAACGTGCGTCGCGTGCCATCTCTTTGCCCACGCCAGTTACCGCAAGCGTAGGAATACCGTAGCGCGTGCCTTCATCTACCAGTTTGATGATGTTATTAATCGACTGGTGTTCATACTCGCTGCCAATGTAGATCTGTGCGGCCACCGCGCAGGCATTGAGACGCAAGGCATCCTCCATGGTCACCGCCACCGTTTCCCGCGACAGCTCGCTCAAAATCGAATTACCACCGGAAGCCCGCAAAACCACCGGTTTGTTGGTGGCTGGCGGCACCACGCTGCGCAGAATACCGCGGGTACACATCAGCACATCGGTTTCCGGAAACAGCGGCGCAATAGACAAATCAATGCGCTCAAGGCCGGTGGTCGGCCCCTGGAAATAGCCGTGGTCGAAGGCCAGCATCACGGTGCGCCCGCTGTCCGGGTTAAAAATCCGCGCCAGCCGCGACTGCATGCCCCAATCCAGCGCCCCGCTGCCCTTCAGGTAAAACGCTTTATTCTCCTGCGGGCGGCCAATGCCGTAATCTTTTCCCTCTTTGATATCGTCAAGATCTGCCATTTTTCCTCCCTCAGAAGTCGTATTTGCCGATGTTGTCTTTGGTGAACACCACACGTTCAGGTAGCAGCACAATGCCGTTACCTTTCGCTTCATACTGGTAGCCCTGCACGCTATTTGGCTCGACTTTCAGGCTGCCAATTTTCGCCACATCAACAGTATCACCGACGTTCAGATCGCCTTTTTTCAGCAGCGTATTGGCGACGTTGACCGCAATTTCGCCCTGCTGTACCACGTCCCACAGGCCAAAGGCTTTCACCGTGCCGCGCTCAACGTACGGGCGCATGACGTTTGGCGTACTGAAGCCAACAATCGCGACATTAGTGCGTTTCAGGTTTTCAGCTGCCTGGGCTGCGGCAGGTAACGCGTTGGCATCAGGGGCGATGATCGCATCCAGATCCGGATACGCTTTTAAAATCCCTTCAGCGGTTTGCAGCGATTTAGTCGCGTCGTTATAGCCAAACTGGGTGGTGACGATCTCCCACTGTGGATGATCTTTAGCAATTTTCGCCTTCGCCTCTTTCACCCATTGGTTTTGATCCGTCACGGTGGGGCTGGAGTAGAAGAAGGCAACTTTGGCGGCCGGTTTAGTCACCTGTTTCGCGGCCATATCCACCAACATGCCGCCGAGCTGTTGCGGGGTGCCCTGGTTGATATAAATACTGCGGCACTCGGGTTTGGTATCAGAATCCCAGGTCAGCACTTTCACTCCACGCTGCATCGCACGTTTCAGCGCCGGACACAGGCCGTCTGGCGAAACTGCCGAGACAATAATCGCGTTGTAACCCTGGTTAACGAAGTTGTTAATCAGCTGCACCTGGCCGGAGACACTCGGTTCAGTGGGGCCATCGTAGGTCACCGGTACACCGAGGTCTTTACCCGCCTGCATCGCGCCATTACCGCCGCTGGTAAAGAAGCCGACACCCACTAATTTTGGGATAAAGGCAATCCTGTCGGCGGCTTGCGCGCTCACCACACCAAAGGCCAAAGCCCATGCACTGAGCTGTAGCACGCGTTTTGTTGTCTGCTTCATCTTCAAACCCCCGTTAGTTTTTTGTGACCGCGCAAACGACGCCATGTCGTCTGTAGATAATCGCGGTGCAAACTCACCGACCGACCAATGACTACCACAATCAACAACGCACCGGACAACGCACTCGATACCTGATTAGGCACGCCAGCCATCTGTAAACCTTGTTGTAAATATCCCACTAACAGCGCGGCGAGCGCGGTGCCAAGAATGGAACCGGAACCGCCATAAATATTCGCTCCACCCAGCACCGCCGCCGTGAGCGCAGGCATCAGTAAATCGCGGCCTAAATCGGAACGCGCCGAACCGAAGTAGGAAACCAGCACAATGGCGGCAATCGCCGACGCCAGCCCAACCATGCCATAAACGCCGTACAGCGAACCGTTGACTGGCAGCGCGGCATAGCGCGCCGCACGCGGGTTTTGTCCGATAAGAAAAATATGGCGGCCAAAGCGTGCGCGGTGGGTCAGCAGCCAGAACAGCAACGTGATGACAGCGAACATCACCAGCGGGATCGGCAAGCCAAACAGCGTCAGATTGGCGAAGTTGGTGAAGGTATCCGGGAAGCTGCCGATGCCTTCGTAACCTGTCGCCCCCGCCATCCCCGAAAGCAGCAGCGCCGCACCGCCAAACAGATACAGTGTACCCAGCGTAATCACCAACGGGCTGATTCCGGTGTAGTGAATCAGTGCCGCGTTGAACAACCCGCATAGCAGGCCGACGGCGAGCGTAAGGATCACCGCCAGAGAAATCGGCATTCCCGCCTGCAGCATCACGCCCAGCGCAATCGCGCATAAGCCAATGGTGGAACCGAGCGAAATATCAATGCCACCGCTGATAATCACCAGCGTCAACGGCAGTGCGACAATCCCGATGCAGATAAAATCGCTGGTGCTAAACAGCAGCATATTCACG
>NZ_JAHWLU010000176.1:0-6254 GCF_022134725.1 Buttiauxella sp. S19-1 | reverse complement strand
CTGCAGCATTGGGTTCATGGCCAGCAGCAACAAACCTAAGCCCGACAAACACGACAGCAGCACGGTACGCGGGATCATCTTGCGGATGGTTTCGCCGAGGAACGAACCGCCCACCAGAATCATCGCTTCAACAAAGCACCACACCAGGCCAATCTGAATGGCAAATTCGGCATCGCCGGTTTGCTGATAGACCGGCATCAGCACCAAAAATGTCACGGTAAAAATCGACGGCGCACTTGGCCCGGAAGGCAGCGCGGTCACGTCTTTACGCCCTGTCTCCTTCGCCAGTTGCAAACCAAACCACGCATAACACACGCTGGCGACCAGTACCGCCATCCCGAAGGCTGGCGCAATACGCCCATAAACAATTTCAGTAGGAATACCGACGACAAAAATCAGTAACCCCATCATGGTCAGCAAGTTGGTCAGGTTGTTGGTCATTAACCCGAAGTAAGCTGCCCAGTCACCACGTTTCCACTCCAGCTTTATGCTTTTCATCGCTGTTTCCCTCAGAAAGAGTAACGCTCGCTAAAGGCGAGCAGAGCCTTCTCAAAACATTCAAACGGCGGATGCACAATCCCGGCGCCAATCATGCCAATACCCGCGTCTTTGTGGGCAATGGCGGTGTTGATCACCGGCAGAATGCCGCTGTCGCCCACCCGCGTAATATCAATGGCAGTCGGGATACCCATAAACGACAACAATGGGATCGTGACATTAGGGTTTTCACCGAGCGTTATCTCGCGCATCTGGCGCGAGAAATCGATGGCTTCGTCCACCGTGCCACCCACCAGCGCGACAATCGCCGGAGCCGTTGCCATAGCAAATCCACCAATGCCGTAGGTTTCAGTAATTGCGCTGTCGCCAATATCGAGGCCAGAATCGGCAGGCTTATAACCGGCAAACATCGGGCCGATCACTTGCTGTGCCGGGCCGGTAAACCAGTGCCCAGGCAGGCCGCTGACGCGCAGGCCAAACTCAAAACCGTTACGAGCCATGGTGGTGACCACGGTGCTGTATTCGATGCCGTGTGCCGCGTCCATTGCAGCTTTGCACATCGCCATCCACGTCGGGCCGGAGAAGTAGTCACTGCTGGCGACAAAATCGAACACCTCTTTTTGCTGCGTCACAGTGAAGTTGGTTTGAATAATCCACGGCGTCAGCGCCTGAATCAGCAACGTGGTGCCCGCGTTGTTGCGGTTGTGGCACTCGTCGCCCATATGCAGCGCTTGCGCCAGCATCAAACGCAGGTCGATTTCACCGGCGAGCTTCATCGCATCACGCAGCATTGGGCCAAGTACATCGCGCATCCAGTTCAGACGGTCGATTACGCTCTGGTCGTTGGCCCCCATGCGCAAGATCTTCGCCATCTGCTCGCTGAGGTTGGTATACGCGCGATTGCCGTAAGTTTTGTTCTCAACGATGTGCATAAACATTGAGGCAGACGTCACGCCCGCCATCGAGCCCACGCAGTCGTGTTCGTGGCAAGGCGAGAAGATGATTTCACCGGAAGCGGCGAGTGTCGCGGCTTCATCGAGGTTTGCCGCCAGCCCTTCAAATACCAGTGCGCCAGTAACCGCGCCTTTCATCGCGCCACACATATCTTCCCAGGCGACAGGCGGCCCGGCATGCAAAATGGTGTTGCGCGTCATGCCGGGAACGACGTTAATCGCCTGGTCATAACCGACCAAAACAGGCTGCGACTGAATAATGCGTTCAACGGCCAGCTTGTTGGCCGCCGCTACTTTTTCCGCAAGCCCTGGCACGGCAATAGCATCCAGCGCCTTCACCACGGCGAGATTGCCCTGCCCCGGCGGTGTCCAGTCCAGTTGCGTGACGGGGACGTTCTGCTTTTTCAAATCGTCGCTAAACATCGCAATGCCGACGTTAATCACGTTCAGCGGTTGGTTGAACAGACTCATTGTGCTTTCTCCTTGCAGACAAACTCACGCGCCAGCAGACCGGTGTTGGTGCTGCTGCTTGCCCAGATAACACCTGCATCGGTCAGCATCTGGCACTGCTGTGCAAGCGAAGGGGTATCTAAATCGGTGCCCAGCACGTAGCCGAGAATTTCCAGATGCCGCCCGTCGCGTGCGGCAATGGCTTTCGCTTCTTTGATTGCATCGAGCATCACGCCGACCGGGTTTTCATGCGAGCCGTAACCGAGCACGAAATCCATCGCAATCACGCCCACCTGCGGGTCACGCGCTTCCTGCAACAGGCGGCTGATGCGGTTGGTTGGGTCAATCATCGGGTGCGGTTTGCCGTTGGTGAAATCGTCATCGCCGAAATCGAGGAAGGTGTGAGCAACGCTGACATTCACGTCTTTAAGGCGATATTCCGGGTTGGGCTGAATATTGCTGTAAACGTCCGGGTATTTTTCCAGTGCCGCGAACATCGCTTCGTCGCACAAGGTGCCGCCGCAGAACAGCGCACGAATGTATTTCTGCTCGGGCTTCAGGCGTGCGCGCACTTCTTCAATCAGCGGCCAGTTGAGCGGATGTAAATCGAGTGACTCTTTTTTGATACCGGTCAGCAGAACGGCTTTCAGCGCCGCCTCTTTGGTGGCGCGAGCAAACTGTAAACCGGGTTCATCTTCTCGGGCATCTTTGGTGCCAAGGAAGCAGACCACTACTGGCTTGCGGCACGCTTTCGCCCGCTCCAGCACTTTACGCGCCACGGATTCAGCAGGCGGCTTAGAGACCAGCACAATCACTTCCGTTTGCGCGTCATCTTCCAGCATCCCTATCGCATCGAGCATCATGATGCCGCCGATTTTCTCGCTTAAGTCACGCCCGCCGGTGCCAATAAGCTGGGAAACACCGCCGCCAAACTCATGAATACGCACGCTTAATTCCTGGCTGCCGGTACCAGATGCGCCAACAATACCAATCGAGCCACGGCGCACCGCGTTGCCAAAGCACAACGCTGCGCCGTTGATAATCGCCGTACCGCAATCCGGCCCCATCAGCAGCAGCCCTTTGCTATGAGCGAGTTGTTTCAGTGCCAGTTCGTCATCCAAAGAAACGTTATCGGAAAACAGCATCACGTTGAGATTGTTTTCCAGTGCCTGGCGCGCTTCGCGGGCGGCAAATGCACCGTTGACGGAAATTACCGCGAGGTTACTTTCAGGGACGTTGTTGTGTGCGCTGGCAATCGTGGCATAGCGTGCTTCGTGACGAGAACCGCCGCTGTCTTTGCGGGTGAACAACTCTTCGATGGCTTCAAGCGTGGCAACGTTCGCCGCATCGCTCGCCCCTTTGATAACGATCATCAGGTCGCCATTTTTGGCCTGTTCCAGTTCATCATTTAACAAGCCGAGGTTTTTCAGCACCCCTTTGTTCATCTCGGTGGCCATCGCTACAAACGCCTGTTCAACCCCGTCAAGCTGGTTAGCTTTGGTTGAAATAGACATCAGTGAGACAGAATCAAAATAGGTATTCTTTTTAATCACAATCCTGGTTGACATGATTTCCTCCGTCAGGTCGGGTCATCGCGAAGGCGTCCGCCATGCCGCAAAGCATGTCGCATCCTGAACTTGACCCTATTTTTTTAATTTCATTAATAAACTGCTGAATAGGTTTTTGCTCACCATTAATTACGTGATAAAGAAACTCGTGAATACTTTCACGGAAACGTTGTTCAATGGCTTCGCGCAGCGTAATAACACTGAGCAATGTTGTTTTATTTTTTCTTCGTGCTAATACAGAAATAAATAGCGAGCGATAATGTTGCGCCGGATGCCCGTCAATAAATAACACCGCACTTAACCCCGTGAGATAATCATCTCCGGACGGCGTCAACCCAACTCCCAACCCCAGCAATGCGGTCATTTCATTTTCAATCGCGGAACAGTTTCCTTCCTGTAGCGCTAAAATAAGTTTCGCCCGATGCAATTGCAGTAAACGGCTCATTTCCTGATAAAAAATATTATCGCTGCGAAAATAAAATAACGACGAACTGTGTTTCACACTGGCCTGGATGATTTGTGCAACAGTTTGCCAGTCTATTTCCTGTATTCGTTGTGGGTTTAAATAAAGTGCATCGGGTTGCCAGCGTGTGCAGCGTGATAAATCGATGCGTTTATCGTCGCCAATATCAATGCCACTACGGTGAAAATTGACCCGTTCACCGGGCTGGAAGAAAGGCTGGCAATGCTTAAGTGCTAAACGGCAGCTGTTTGGCGCGTTATCACAATCGATGCTCAACAAGGTGAACATCTGTTGCTGTTCTGGGAAGTGAATATTCACCGCCCTGGAGAACACCTGCTCAACATATCCATTTGTCAGAACAGAGTTTAGAAACGCGCTATCTGCCGTTTGAGCAAAGAAACACTGCCGCTGAATATAGCCTGCGATAGTGCATCTCCTGTGTTTTATGCTCCGGCTTTCACCAGCAGTTCGGCAATCTCGTGGTAACCTTTTTCACGCGCCAGCGTCAGTGGGGATTTGCCGTATTTATCGGTCATGTGCGGGTTAGCGCCATGCTCAAGAAGTAGCTTGACGATCTCTTGCTGTTTAGCACCGCCGTCATTCAGCACAATGGCTTCGAGCAACGGTGTCCAGCCAACAAAGTTAGTGTGGTTGACATTAATTTCAGTGCGCGTCACTAATTCACGGACAATTTCAACATGACCTTTTTCACTGGCCGGGGTAATACCCACACCACCAAAGCGAGATAAACAGTTCAGGTCTGGATTAGCCGGTAAAATTAAACGCAGCAACGTTAAGTCATTATTCAGGCAACTTAACAGGAAGGGGTTAAAACAGGTTTGGTCTTGCTTATTAACATCCGCACCCGCTGAGATTAAATACTCAACGCAATCATATTTCTTATGCAAGCTGGCGAGTGTAATTGCGGTGCGCCCCTGACGGTTTGTGGCATTAATATCCACCCCATCATTAAGACATTGTTTTATATTTTCCAGCTGGCCATGTTCGGCGGCATTTAGAAATTCGGCAATCAGTTCTTTCTGAGACATATCCATACTCCGATACTTTGCTATTGCTGATGAACTGAGAATAGCAACACTCAAGTCGCTTTAACATCCGTTTAAAAATCATTCATCGTTAATGACAACATTATTGAATTAAACTCAACAATGTGAGAAAAATGTGGGTTAGCGCAATCTTTTACCTATGATAAAACCTGTTTCTGATGGCTTTAGTCCCCACTGGCGAGCGTGCCACGAGGCCTTGCCAAACGCGGGGAAAATGGGATTGAAGAAGTGTGATACTCTTCAAATCAGTTGTAACGGCAGTGTTAAATATGGTTCAAGACTGGGGTGCGGATCATAAGGATTACAAATACATTCAACAATAGAGTTGGGTGGGTGTCGGATGACGCTTCGCTTATCCGATCTACGAAATGGGTTGTTGTAGGGTGGATAAGCACAGCGTCATCCACCAAAAGGACACAGTGGAGCGGCACATGAATTCCATTTTTACCGAAGAGAACCTGCTTGCCTTTACCACCGCAGCGCGGCTTTCAAGCTTTAGCAAGGCGGCCGTAGAGTTAGATGTCACCACGTCGGCCATCAGTTACACCATTAAAAGAATCGAGACTTACCTGGACGTGGTGCTGTTTGTGCGTAACACGCGCAGCATCGAATTAACCGAATCCGGGTACTATTTCTATCGCAAAGCCACCGAGTTGCTGAATGACTTTCATGCCATCAAGCGCGGCGTCGATACCATTTCTCAAGGGATTGAGGTCAAGGTTCGTATCTGTATTAATCAGTTACTCTACACCCCACGCCACACCGCAAAGCTGCTGCAAATTCTCAAAAAACAGTTCCCGACCTGCCTGATTACTATTACCACCGAGGTGTACAACGGCGTCTGGGACGCGATTATTAATAACCAGGCTAATATCGCGATTGGCGCACCAGATACGCTGTTGGATGGCGGCGGTATCGACTACACCGAAATTGGCGCGATCCGCTGGGAGTTCGCCATCGCCCCGACTCACCCGCTGGCGTTTATGCCGGAGCCGATTGCTGAAAGCCAGTTGCGCCTGTATCCGAATATCATGGTGGAAGACACCGCACTGACGCTGAATAAAAAAGTGGGCTGGCTCCTGCACGGCCAGGAAGCGATTCTGGTGCCGGACTTTAATACCAAATGCCAGTGCCAAATTCTGGGTGAAGGTGTGGGTTTTTTGCCTGATTATATGGTGCGTGAAGCACAGGAAAGTGGCCTGTTAGTCACCAAGCAGATAAGCAACCCGCGCCAGGATTCGCGAATGCTGCTCGC
>NZ_JAHWLU010000175.1:0-6254 GCF_022134725.1 Buttiauxella sp. S19-1 | reverse complement strand
GGCGCGATTGAAGCCGGAACACAAGGTCAACGTCAAAACCCAAAGACCACACCGAGCCGGTTTTGACCTTGTTCCCGGTATAAATTGCCCCAGTGTTCCCCATAAGTCAGGGTTGAGCTGCCGGGAGTCGCGAACGACGCTGATGTTGGGGATAAGCTGGGGTTTACCGCGCAGCGGCAATTTAATGACCGGGCGCCTGGATTATCAAGGGGTTGGCGTTAACCCCTTGATACGTGCACCGTTTTCGGGAATTAAAGAGATAACAGAACGCACGGGTGAACGGAAAATCAACGAGGCATACAGGTCTCACCCTGACAAAATGCCCGGGTGAGTTGTGTATAAGAGACAGCCTTGAAGGAGAGGGGATACTCCGGAGGGACCGTCGGGTGTTCTCCCTCTCCTTTGGGAGAGGGCCGGGGTGAGGGGATACATCAACGCTAAACTCAGCGTCCCGCCTTCAACTTCTGAAAGTAATTCTCATAAATCGCACTGGCATCGCCGACATCGTTCTGCCACTCGCCATTTTTCAACACTGCTTCATCCGGATAGAGCGTCTTATCGCCTGATATTTCTTTTGGCAGCAGCTTACGTGCTTCGAGGTTTGGCGTCGGGTAACCGATCGTTTCTGCGACCTGTTTTGCCACATCCGGGCGCAGCAAGAAGTTAATCAGTTTCAACGCACCGTCTACGTTTTTGGCATTTGCCGGAATAGACAAGTTATCCATCCAGAAAATTCCGCCTTCTTTCGGCCAGACGATTTCCAGCGGCGTGCCAGCCTGGCGGGCAACAAACGCAGAACCATTCCACACCATGCCGAGATTCACTTCGCCTTCCATAAATGGGTTGGCTGGGTTATCCGAGTTGAAAGCTGCCACGTTTGGCATCAGCTTTTGCAGTTCGTGATAAGCCGCTTCAATCTCTTTCGGGTCAGTCGTGTTGCCGGAATAGCCCAGTTTGCGTAATGCGACCTGGAACACTTCACGTGCATCATCAGTCAACAGCAAACTTTGCTTGTATTCTGGCTTCCACAAATCTGCCCAACTGGTGACCGTTTTCGGGTCGATGGCATCGCTGTTTACGCCAATTGCCGTAGCACCCCAGATATAGGGAATGGAGTAATCGTTATTCGGGTCAAAGGGCTTATTAAGCATTTCAGGATCGAGGTTTTTGAAATTGCTCAGTTTGCTTTTGTCGATCTTCTGGATCATGCCTTCTTTGCGCATTTTCGCCACAAAGTAAGTTGATGGCACCACTAAATCATAGGCACCGTCTTTATAAGTTTTGAGCTTGGCGTACATGGTTTCATTCGACTCGTAAGTCGAGTAAATCACTTTGATGCCGGTTTCTTTGGTGAACTGTTCAAGCAGGCCTGGCGGCACATACTCGGTCCAGTTATAGAAATAGAGCGTCTTGCTGTCATCGGCATGTGCAGCGCCGAAACTCAGTACCAGTGCGCTAGCAGCTAGCAGGTGGCGTGGCCATTTGGTCATTTTAACGTCCCCTGAATTTTGGTTTTATCACGAAGAATAAGCTGACTGGCAACCACCAGGACCAGCGAGAGTACCAACAGAATAGTAGCCAGCGCGTTCACCTCAGGTGAAACGCCGACCTTCACCATTGAGTAAATTTTCAATGGCAAAATTTCATAACTTGGCCCAGTGACGAATGAGGAAACCACCACATCATCCATCGACAGGGTAAAACTGAGCAACCAACCCGCGGCTACCGCAGGCATCGCCAGCGGCATCAGGATCTTGCGCAAAATCGTAATTTCGCTGGCACCTAAATCTTTCGCAGCTTCCAGCATCCGTACATCAAACCCTTTGAGTCGCGAATAGACGGTGACAACCACAAATGGCAGGCAGAAAGTGATGTGTGAAAACAGCAGCGACCAAAAGCCAAGCGAAACGCCGAGCAGCATAAACAACACCAGCAGTGAAATCGCCATCACGATATCAGGCGACATCATCACCACAAATAGCATACCGCTGACGAATGGCTTGCCGCGAAAACGGTAGCGATACAGCGCCACGGCAGTCAGCGAGCCAATCAGCGTTGCCACCGTGGCGGAAACCACCGCCATCGTCAGCGAGTGTTGAGCGGCTTGCAGCAGACTGTCGTTGTTCATCAGCAGGCTATACCACTTGCCCGTAAAGCCTTGCCAGTTAATACCGAAACGCGAACTGTTAAACGAATTGACGATCAAAATGATAATCGGGATGTACAAATACGCGTAGATGGCGCTCATAAAGCCGCCACGGAGCAGGCGACCGATCATTCTAATTCCACCTTCTTATTCAGCAAACTGGCGGCACGCCAGTAAATCAGCAGCATCAGGCCCATCACCAGCGTGAGGGTAATGCTGGTCGCCGCGCCAAATGGCCAGTCGCGGATGTTCAGGAACTGGCTTTTTATGACGTTACCAATCAGCAGGTTTTTCGCGCCACCCATTAAGTCGGAAACGTAAAACAGCCCCATCGCGGGCAGCATCACTAACAAGCACCCGGCAATAATGCCCGGCATGGTGAGCGGAATAATAATGCGGATAAAGGTTTGTAGTTTGCTGGCACCTAAATCACGCGCCGCTTCCAGCAGCGGTTTATCGAGCTTTTCAATGCTCGAGTACAGTGGCATTACCATAAATGGTAGCAGGATATACACCAGGCCAAGGATGACGGCGCTTTCGGTGTACATGATACGAATCGGCGTATCAATCACCCCAAGCCACAGCAAAAACTCATTCATAACCCCTTTGGTGCTGAGGAAAATTTTCAGCCCGTAGATACGAATTAATGAGTTGGTCCAGAAGGGAACGATCAGCAAAAACAACAATAAAGGGCGCACACGTTCCGGTAATCGCGCAAGGAACCAGGCAAACGGATAACCCAACACCAGGCAGGCGAGGGTAGCAATCACCGCCATATTGAGCGAGTGCAGCAACACCTGTGCATATAAAGGGTCAGCAAGCCGGGTGTAATTATCCAGAGTGAAAACCATGCTGACGAAATTAGCGTCATCACGGGTCAGGAAACTGGTGCCGATGATCATCAGATTGGGCAGGAACACGAACAGCACCAGCCAACCGACGACAGTGGCGATCACAACGTTCTGGAATTTACGCGAGCTCTTCATCTGCTAGCACGACCTCCCAACTTTCAACCCAGTTTATCGACATTTTCTGGTCGAGCGTGTGGTCAAAATCAGGGTCGTCTTCATTGAAGAATTCGCTGACCATCACCATTTTGCCGTTTTCCAGCTCGACATTAGATTCCAGCGTCATACCTTTGTAGTTACGCTCCCGCACATAGCCGATTAAACCATCGGCCACATGAGTATCGTTTATTTCTTCCACACGCAGATCTTCGGGGCGCAACAACACTTTCAAATGCTGGCCGACCGTAACCGGCATGCTCGCGTAAATGTGGCATTCGCGACCTTCAACGAAGGCCCGCACGCGCTGTTCATCGACTCGTTCGATAACAGTCGCATCAAAAATGTTGATTTCACCGATAAAGCTCGCCACGAACAGGTTTTTCGGTTCTTCGTAAATTTCGCGTGGCGTGCCGTCTTGCTCAATGCGGCCATTACGCATCACCACAATCCGGTCGGACATGGTTAACGCTTCCTCCTGGTCGTGAGTGACGAATACGAAAGTAATGCCGAGTTTGCGTTGCAGCGCTTTTAATTCGTTCTGCATCTGCTTGCGTAATTTGTAATCAAGCGCGGAAAGCGACTCATCAAGCAATAATAGACGCGGTTTATTGACCACAGCCCGCGCAATGGCCACACGCTGTTGCTGGCCACCAGAAAGCTGATGCGGTAAACGTCGTGCATATTCCTCTAACTGCACCATTTTCAACGCTTCGGTCACGCGTGGGGTAATCTCGGCGGCAGGCGTTTTCTGCATCCGTAAACCGAAAGCGACGTTTTCAAAAACGGTCATATGAGGAAACAGCGCGTAGCTCTGGAAGACGGTATTGACGTGGCGGTGCTCGGCTGGAACCTGCGTGATATCCTGGCCATCAAGTGAGATCGTGCCAGAATCCGCGCTTTCCAGTCCGGCGATGATGCGCAGCACCGTGGTTTTGCCGCAGCCGGAAGGGCCAAGGAGTGTCAGAAATTCACCATTATTGATGGTGAGGGATAAATCAGAAATAACGGTTTTACCCTCAAAGCTCTTATCTACGCCTGCCAGTTCTACCAGCGGCGAGAGCGAACATTGCAGTGTCTTCAATTTTTTACGCTGTCCCATATAAGACGCATCAAATTGCGGGCTGATGCGGGGTTTGTGATTAACCACCTTGCGGTTTTTGCACGTTGAGTAAGGGCAAGCATTCTACGGCAAAGCATTGAAATCGCCAATGCTTGCTGCCTTTCAGCCGTTTGAATTTGATTGGTATTCAAGCAGCAAACACCAAATCCGCTCGCATTGCATTACATTCGTGACTATTTTCATCTCTGGTAGGTTAAAAGTGACCTGACGCAATATTTGCATTTGTGGCTTACTGATAATGAAGTCACAAAAATTGAGGATAGCGACATGGATAAATTACTTGACCGATTCTTACATTATGTCTCTTTGGATACACAGTCCAAATCCGGCGTAAAACAAGTTCCCAGCACCGAAGGGCAGTGGAAGTTGTTGCGGTTACTGAAAGAGCAAATGGAAGAGATGGGTTTGGTGAATGTGACGCTAGGCGATCATGGCACCGTGATGGGGACGCTACCGTCTAATGTGGATAAAAAAGTCCCTGCCATCGGCTTTATCTCCCACGTAGATACCGCGCCTGATTTTTCAGGTAAAAACGTCAATCCACAAATTGTAGAAAATTATCGCGGTGGCGACATCGCGCTGGGGATTGGTGATGAAGTGCTGTCACCAGTGATGTTCCCTGTGCTGCACCAGTTGCTGGGGCAAACGCTGATTACCACCGATGGTAAAACGCTACTTGGCGCTGACGATAAAGCCGGTGTTGCCGAAATCATGACGGCACTTGCGGTAATGAAAGAGAAAAATGTTCCGCACGGTGATATTCGAGTGGCTTTCACGCCAGATGAAGAAGTCGGCAAAGGTGCTAAACACTTTGACGTTGAAGCATTCGATGCTCAGTGGGCATATACCGTAGATGGCGGTGGAGTCGGTGAGCTGGAGTGTGAGAACTTCAACGCAGCCTCAGTGACTATCAAGATCGTCGGCAACAATGTTCACCCTGGTTCTGCGAAAGGGGTGATGGTCAACGCGCTTTCGCTTGCCGCCCGCATTCATGCTGAAGTGCCGGCTAATGAAAGCCCTGAATGCACTGAAGGCTACGAAGGTTTTTATCATCTTCATGGCATGAAAGGGTCGGTTGACCGTGCAGAAATGCACTACATCATCCGCGATTTTGACCGCGAACAGTTCGAAGCGCGTAAACGCAAGATGATGGATATCGCCAAAAAAGTGGGTAAAGGATTACATCCGGATTGCTACATTGAGCTGGTTATCGACGACAGTTATTACAACATGCGCGAGAAAGTTGCTGAGCACCCTTACATTGTGGACGTGGCACAGCAGGCGATGCGCGATTGCGATATAGAACCTATTCTGAAACCAATTCGCGGCGGCACCGATGGCGCACAGTTGTCATTTAAAGGTTTGCCTTGCCCGAACCTGTTCACCGGCGGCTATAACTACCACGGCAAACACGAGTTTGTGACGCTGGAAGGGATGGAAAAAGCGGTAGCGGTGATTGTCAGGATTGCGGAGCTGACGGCGAAGCAGGGGTGATATAACCAATTGCTGGTGGGGCGGTAGATAATAAAGGGGCGGAAGCCCCTTTTTTTTATTAGTTGATTGTTAGTTTGGGGTATGGAGCATGCAAACATTAGCTCTGGAGACGCTAATATCGTGACAAGAATCCACTGCGACAATGGCTGTTCGATGTCATATAAGAAGTTTTGAATCATAAAGTAATGGCGTTTCAAATGCGGAATAGAGTATTTTTTATGAGTAATGATCTTATCAGCAAATGGATGTGTACATAATAACTTAAGGGTACTATTTATGATGCAAAGTATCGACTTACTTAGAGACTACGGAATCTTCAGAAACTATATTAAAAGGGATGCAAAAGATTTTGGACGGTTGAATTTAATATATGGTTGGAATGGCAGCGGTAAATCAACTTTATCATCACTTTTTGAACAGATAGAAAATAGACAGAATACTAGATATCCCAACTCCAGCTTTTCTATTAAGACATTCGAACATGGGG